>JADFAK010000052.1 GCA_015665315.1 Flavobacteriales bacterium
AAGTGTCTTGCAGCTGATTCAGTTGACTTGAGTTGTAGGTCGTTTCATTGATTGTAGTCGGATCATCATCAAGTTCGGCAATAAGGTTTCTTTTGTAAAACTGAAAATTTTGGTTGTTGTCGACCATGTAGTATGTCGTTACACCCAAAACAGCGTATACAACCGGAATTTTCCAGTACTTTTTATTGTAGCCTTGGCCTAGGCCTGGGACAATAGCGGAGAATATGGCGGCTTTACGCGGACTATGAAAATGAGTTGAATCGTTTTGGGTGGTGACAAGAGTGGTATCGATCGCTGAATTTTGCCCAGCGGTCATCAGGGGAATCAAGCATACAAGGATCCAAATTAGCCTCATTATTTATTGAGTAGGTCCAAGATCTGTTCTAGTTCGTCGTCGCTGGCAAATGCAATCTCGATTTTCCCCTTCCCCTCATCCGTTCGCTTAATCGATGTTGACCGACCGTACATCAGGCGCAATTCGGCTTGGGCTTTTTGGTGTTGTAAGGAAAGCTCCGACTTCGTGCTTTTCTTTTTTGCGGTGCCAGGTTGCGCGCCACGAACGAGTTCTTCAATTTTCCGAACCGACAAATCCTCTTGAAGGATCCGGCGGTAGAGGCCAACCTGCACAGTTTCGTTGCCGGCGTTTACCAAGGCACGTGCATGTCCCATTGAAATCTTCTTCTCGATAAGTCCGACTTGCACCTCAGCAGGAAGCTTGAGCAGACGCAGGAAATTCGTCACGGCAGAACGGCTTTTTCCCACTTTTACACTCAGTTGTTCTTGGGTGAGTTCACATTCTTCGATGAGGCGTTGATAACTAATAGCGACCTCGATGGGGTCCAGGTTTTCTCGTTGGATATTCTCCACGAGCGCCATTTCGAGCATCGCCTGATCGTCGGCAGTTCGAATATAAGCTGGGATTTCGTCGAGTTCGGCAAGCTGACTGGCACGAAAACGTCGTTCTCCGGAAATCAGTTGAAACTTGGATGCGCCAACTTTTCGAACGGTAATAGGTTGAATGATACCATGTGTTTCGATCGATGATGCGAGTTCACGCAGGGCAGTTTGATCGAATGTGGTTCTTGGTTGAAAAGGATTGGCTTCAATCTGTGTAATCGAAAGCATTGCAATAGGACCGGCCACGTTTCCGATGGTAGTCTTTTCAATGATGGTGTCTTTCGGTTGAAGGGTGTTTGCGTTCTCCAGCAGGGCGCTCAACCCTCTTCCCAAGGCTTGCCTCTTAGCCATAATACTAGTCGATGCTTAAATATTTTTCCTCAGTAGGAATTCGGGTCATCGAATTCTTCTGCAAAATCTCACGAGCTAAGTTGAGGTAGTTGATAGACCCCTTGCAGCTTGCATCGTGCATGATAATGGTCTCACCAAAACTTGGCGCTTCACCCAAACGTGTATTTCGGTGAATCACGGTTTCAAAAACCATTTCTTGGAAGTGCATTTTGACCTCGTCAACAACCTGATTGGCCAAGCGCAATCTCGTGTCATACATCGTGAGCAAAATACCTTCAATCGTCAGATCAATATTGAGTTTTGTCTGCACAATCTTCACCGTATTCAACAACTTACCAAGTCCTTCCAGCGCAAAGTATTCACATTGAACAGGAACAATGACTGAATCAGACGCCGTAAGCGCATTGACCGTAATCAGTCCCAACGACGGTGAGCAATCGATAATTATAAAGTCGTATTCATCCTTGATCTTCCCCAACGCTCGCTTCAACATATACTCGCGGTTGGGCATGTTGATGAGCTCGATCTCGGCACCCACCAAGTCGATATGTGCAGGAAGGATATCGAGGTTCGGATTTTCCGTTTGAATAATGATATTCCTTGGATCTAAGTCATTGACGATGCACTCGTAAATGCTTGTCTTGACATTTTTAGGATCAATCCCCACGCCTGAAGTGGCATTGGCTTGTGGGTCTGCATCAACCAAGAGCGTCTTGTACTCTAAAACACCAAAGCATGCACTCAAGTTGATCGATGAGGTTGTTTTACCGACTCCACCTTTTTGATTGGCGATTGTAATTATTTTTCCCATTTCCTTCTATATCTCGATTGATCCACCTATTTCCATTAGTATAAGCTCTTTTCCGCCTTCGGCAAATGTATTTACGGCTTCCGCATGATTGATTTCGATAGGTGGAAACGTATCAAAATGCATTCCTATCACACGATTACAACGTATGAAATCTGCGCAAATTACCGCGTCAGACACCCCCATTGTAAAATTATCTCCTATCGGCAGGATGGCTACATCCAAGTTCTCATAGTCTCCTATGAGTTTCATGTCCATCGTAAGTGCCGTGTCTCCTGCTACATAAACTGTTCTCTCTGCTCCACGAATGATAAACCCACCCGGGTTTCCTCCATACGTTCCGTCCGGCAATACGCTCGAATGAACGGCGTTGACAAATTTCACTGTACCGAACTCAAAAGTACGCTGACCGCCGTGATTCATTCCGTGCACATTGGTTATTCCTTTGGACTCATACCATGTAGCTATCTCATAATTGGAGACGATCATGGCACCCGTTCTTTTAGCAATACGTTCAGCATCCATTACATGATCACCATGACCATGCGTTAATAAAATATAGTCGGCCTTGAGCGTATCCACATCTACTTTCGCAGCCAAAGGATTGGCCGTAATAAAAGGGTCGATAAGCAAGTGCTTACCTCCGACCTCAATGCCGAAGCATGCATGTCCGTAGTAACTAATTTTCATTTTAATTATTGGAGGGTTCGTCAAAGTAACATGCCAATAACATGTTAAGATCACGATGTAAAGATAGTATCAATATGTGCGGTGACGTGGGGTTTTTGGGGAAAGTTTTACACATGATTGGTGTGGAATGGCCAAAGATATTTGCACCTTTGAACCTCCTATCAAAAGCTTTATATGATCACGATAATCGGCGGGACAAATCGGCCCAATAGCAATAGCATGCTCATTTCACGAAAGTATGCGCAACACTTAGAGTCGAAAGGGCAAAGCTCTCAGATTCTCAATTTGGAAGATTTGCCGAATGATTTCGTCTTTTGCGATATGTTTGGTGAACGCACCGAAGCGATGAAGCTAATTATCGCCCAGTATTTTGAGAACATCGACAAGTTTGTTTTTGTCATACCTGAATACAATGGCGGTTTTCCGGGCGTACTAAAGGCTTTTATCGATTGTTTGCCTCCTTCCGTTTTCTACAATAAGAAAGCCGGACTTATCGGTCTGTCATCTGGAAATGCGGGCAGTTTGCGCGGGATGGATCAATTCGGCAACGTCCTCAATTATTTGAAAGTGAACGTACTTTTCGCCAAGCCAAAACTCTCGCAAATTGAGAGTTTGCTCGAAAAGGACCCTGAGTTAACAGATAAACGAATCAATCAGCTACTCGATGATCATGCTGATTTGATGATAAATTTCTAGCGCGTCGAATCCACGCGGGTCGCCAAAAAGCAGAATGTCTTGGGCCTAATCTTTTCCCAAGTCTTCGAAACTGATGTCGGTGACTTCTTCTTCGACCGCGTCATCATCTTCAACGACATCTTCAGAATCGTCGCTGTGTGAATCCGAATAATCTTCGCTCTCACCACTGTTGAATTCACCTGTCTCTTGTAATTTCCTGATCTTGTCTATGGCGCCGTCCAAGCCTTCAGCGAACTTTTCGAAATCCTCTTTGTATAGGAAGAGCTTGTGTTTTTCGTAAAAAACCTTTCCGTCGTCGGCAAACCTTCTCTTGCTTTCTGTGATAGTCAAATACAAATCACTACCCTTCGTACACCGTACATCGAAGAAGTAAGTTCGCTTGCCAGCTCTTACCGCCTTTGAGTACAAATCGTCCCTGTAATTCTGCTGTTCAGACATCTCAGTTAGTTTTGATTAATTGGTTGGTTTACTTTCAAATGTAGAAAAATATTCCACATCTATTACCCAAGTGCGGCATTCGTGGCTCATGGTGACCATTCGAGGGCATGAATGGCACAAGGGAAGAAGGGCATTTGCCGAAGGCTAAAAAAAAGAGATTTTACCTAAATAGTGTAACGTGGCCAGTGAACTCGTAGGGATAACTCACCTGATCTTCAATAACAACGTAATAGATGTAGACACCATCTTTCGCAAAGTGCTCGCCATTTCGAACGTCGCCCACCCATGGAGTGTCTCGATCTTCGCTTACGAAAATAATCTCTCCCCAGCGATCGTATATTTCCATTCGGAACGAGCTTATACCTAGCGCAATGGGCATGAATACGTCGTTGATACCATCGCCATTGGGTGAGAAGCTATTTGGGATATAGAGCGTATGGCCATTGACAATTACGGTGGCATGGGCCGTGTCTCGGCATCCTTGAATGTCGGTCACTATTTGGTATACATCGAAGATTCCTCCATCGGTGAAAGAGTACCATCCTTCGCAGTCTTCTATACTTCCTCCATCGCTCATGTAATACTGACAATCAATACCGCCAATTGACAGATCGGAAATGAAGACATCGGGTTGTAAGATGTCAACCACATTCGGTTCGACGTCGATTCCTGCTTGAGGTGGAGGGAAGACTAGAACGGCATCTTCGAAAAAGAAGGTCGCCTCTTCGGCGCATCCACTCAAGGTATAGGCCGTTACCGTGACGTCATATACTCCGGCATTTTCGTACACATGGTTCGGACTTGCGGCCGAAGAAGTTAAGCCGTCGCCAAAATCCCACTGATAGAAAATCGTGGTTTCGGCATAGGACGTGTCTTCAAAATGTGCATAATAGGGCGGGCATCCTCGCTGTTCTTCAAGCAAAAAGCCAAATTCTGGATTGGGCACGACTTCCACTTCATCTTCGTACATGCGTTCGCAGCCATTTTCTGAAATCGTCAATGTCACCGTATGTGTCCCAGATTCGATAAAGTGAATTCCTGTCGGACTAACCAATCCTGAGATGCCGGGTGTTGCCATTTCACCAAAATTCCAGGCGTACTGCGCTTGGCTGTCTTCGGTACCCAATGCCGTGAAGCTAAAACTATTGCCTTCAAAGCATTGTGACTCGGCTGGAAGAAAGTACGGATCGAGGAGCGTGTGGATGGTGAACGTTTCGAAGGTTGAGTGCGGACAAGTGTTTTCAGCAAATGCAGTGAGATGAACAAAGTACTCGCCTGTATCCGAATAGGTGTATTCCGGCTCAAATTCGAAGGATGTATCGTCGTTTGAAAAAGGATCGCCAAAAGTCCATTCGTAGGATGTAGCGTTCAGACTATTGTTCTCAAATGAAAAGGTGAGTCCGTTGCAAAATAAATCCTGAGCCGGAATAATTGGAACGGGATCAGGCGGAACCGTGAAGTCGATGCTCACTGTTGAGTCGCAAGTATTCTCTTCGACGGTAAGAACAATGGTGTAATCCCCTGGGGTGTCAAATACAAGAGGGTTCGGAAACTCTTGGCTGCTTGTGACCTGATTGCTTCCCGCCGGAAACTCCCACGAGAAATCGGCTTGATCTTCATACTCGCCATCGGCCCAAAATGTGAATTGTGCTTGTCCGTTGAAGCACTCAAATTCTGGTCCGACAATCTCAGGTTGTACTAAGGGATAGGCCGTGAAAATTTGATAGGCTGTATCGGCGCACGGCCATCCCGGATTGGCAATGAGCGAAACTTGAAAAGTTCCTGTGTCGGAATAGGTGTAGGAAGGAGAGGGCTCGATCGAAAAGTCATCCTCTGTCGACGGATCTCCAAAGTTCCAGTAAAAGTCTTGTGCATTGACCGACGTATTGTCAAAATTCACGGTAAGTCCGTCGCACACCGAACTTTGCTCGGGAATTGCGGCGATAATATTCGGATCACATATTGTCACGTTAAATTGAAAGTCACGGGTGACGGTGTTGATCAAGATCCCATTGCGGTACTCGCTCACACACACGCCAATAACGTACTGACCGGCCTGACTAGGAGTACCGGACATCTCACCAGTTGAAGGATCAATGTTAAAAGCAGGGTCGCTATCTATCGGATATGCCGCCGAATAGCCAGCAGCCCAGGTCACATTGACAAAAGGTGGCGCACTGGGAGTAGGAGCAGGGTCATCAGGACTGGCACCGTGCTTGGGAGTACAAAATGAGTACACCAAGTCATCGGCATCTGGATCGACGGCACTGTGGTCGAAAATAAAAGCTCCTCCTGCGCACAGAGCAACGGGTGGGAAATTTTGAAAGACGGGGCAGCTATTGTTTGTACTAATCAAATTAGAGCTCGGGACACGTGTAGAGAATGTAACTCCAGCATCTTCAGGTTGAAACAAGTTGACGATCGATGGGTTTCGGCAACACCGCTGATACACTAAATCATAACCAGCCGCATTCGGCGGAAGATTCACAATATCTGTGTAAATAGCCTCTTCCACGCACACATTTGGAGGAAGAACAAAGCAGGGGTTTTCTAGTTGAACGGGAACAAAATTCACCTCGGCAGAACTCAAAGGAAGATCCAATTGGAGATACATATTGCCACTGACGAAGATCCCAACCATGGCAAATTCATCAAAACCCGTTTGGTTTGTGTTGGCTGGACCGCAATCACGGTACACTTTCAATGTGACCTCATAGTCGTTACCACCCACATTGGTATAGTATATTTCACCACCCACGATATGTGTCGCATAGCCAGTCGTACCAATCGTCATAAATACGATTGCCACAATAAGCATGATCATGTTTCCAGCGAAAAGTCTCATATTGCAGGCAAATTCCAGCCAATTCAAAAATACAATTGTCAATTTGAATTTTAGGTAAATTCGAAGTGCAATATCGGAATTTTACAAGGCATATTGACACATGTCAGACATAACAATAATTTAGTGATTCGCAGAAATGGATAAGACCTTTAAAGATTTTAAGCTCCACCCTGATGTTCATGAGGGATTAACAGCCATGGGGTTTGAAAAGCCAACTCCCATCCAGGAACAGGCATTGCCCATCATTCTTGAAGGTAAAGACCTCATAGGAATCGCCCAGACGGGTACCGGAAAAACGGCCGCATTTCTCTTGCCTGCGATGACAAAAATTCTTGAGGGAGATCGGAAGGGAATAGGTGCACTTATTGTAGTGCCGACTCGCGAATTGGCCATCCAAATTGATCAAGCGATTGAAGGTTTGGGGTATTTTGGTGGCTTGTCGTCGATGGCGATTTATGGAGGTGGAGATGGAGCCGATTTTAACCAAGAAAAGAAAGCGCTTACTTCTGATACCGATATCATTGTTGTTACGCCCGGTCGTTTCATGAGTCACCTGAATTTAGGCTATGTAGATTTGTCCAAAATTTCCTTGTTCATCCTCGATGAGGCCGACAGGATGCTAGATATGGGATTTCATCAGGACATCACACGTATAGTGAAAGAATGCAACCCTGATCGCCAAACTTTGCTCTTTTCAGCGACCATGCCGGCGAATATTCGTCAGCTAGCCAAGCAAATTCAGAAAGACCCTGAGCAGATCAATATCGCATTGAGTAAGCCAGCTGAAGGGGTTCTTCAAGGGGCTTACGTCGTATTTGATCACCAAAAACCAAAGCTAATCGCCCACCTTCTTTCGGGAAAAAATCTGAAGTCGGTCATTGTATTTTCTTCAACCAAAAAGGGAGTGAACGATGTCTACCGAATTCTCAAACAGAACAAGCTCAATTGTGCTTCCATTTCCAGTGATTTGGAACAAACTCAGCGGGAGCAAGTCATGTTGGATTTCAAGAATCGAAAGACGACGATTTTGGTAGCAACGGACGTTGTGAGTCGAGGAATTGATATCGATGACATTGAATTGGTCATTAACTATGACGTGCCAAACGAAGCAGCCGATTATGTGCATCGTATCGGTCGAACTGCCAGAGCAGAAAAAACGGGTGTTGGTCTCACATTGATAACTCCGCACGACCAAGGGAAATTCCTGAAGATCGAAGAGCTTATCGAACAAGAAATTCGAAAGCTGAAGGTTCCTGAAGAATTGGGTGATGTGCCTACTTACGATCCGAAATCGAATGCACGCAGTGGTGGTGGACGAGGAAATTATAACAAGAAAGGCAAAGGCGGTGGCGGTAAACGTAAGCCGTTTAGAAAAAAAGGAGCCTAATCGTTTCCAATTAGACTCCAGGTTTTTTAGTCGACTAGACTAGTGCTGTTTCGAAGGTGGTCCATCGGGACGCCTATCTCTGGCTTTGTCCAATAACGCCTTCTTAAACTTTCGTTCAGATCGCCCGAGACGCATCGTTTTGTCCGGACCAAGAATTTTCAAGCAGTCGAGCATATATTGTTCTTCCGACTGCGCCATAGCCACCTTGATCTTGGCCGTTTCGTGAATTGAATCCTCCACCTGTTTGGCCGTTGGATCTACCTTTTTTCCTTTCACTTCTGACCTTACTTCTTTCAATTGTCCTTCGTGCGTGTGTTTTTGCTTTTCGTAGGCATTGAAAACAGGCCAAAAGGCTTGCCCTTCTTCAGGTGTCAATTCCAGGTCTTCCGAGATAAATGCTATTCTCAGTTGCTTGATCTTGTCATCCTCCATGTGAGGCTTTTGAGCAAAGGCTACAATCTGCAGTAGCATAAGTGTCACTACTAAAATTCCGTTTTTCATTTTTTGCAGTTTTACTGATTAATCATAAAATTCATCTAGATCGATGTTCTCTATATCGTCTTCTAGGTAAGCGTCTAGTTCCGCGTCTTTCAATTCTATTGCGTCGATCATGTCGTAGTCATCTCCAAGTAATTCGACTATTTCGGTCTCATCCAAAATCATTAGATCTTCGTTGGATAGTTCGGTTTGGTCGAGCAGACAAGCAAATGTATCGCACTGTTCTTCTCCCGTTCCCAGCATCCAGAATATCAACAGTCCAGTAGCGGCGACACTGATAGCCGCGGCAATCCAATACTTCGTTCTGCTTTGGGAAATCGGAATTACCTTCTTCTCAACTTGGTCGTTTTCCATTTTCGCGAGTATGTTGGCGTGCATGGATTCGAAGTAACCGTCAGGTACGAATAACTCCGACGTTCCCTCTCGAAATTTACGATTGATCGTTGATTCCAAGTCGGTGAAATAGCCTTCTGGCACACGAAAATCGTCCCGCGGTATAGCACTAAGCAGTGGAGCTTCTTTGGCTAGATCAATGCTTGTATTTTCGTCCTTGTTGTTCATTGTATTTTGGACTTCATTTTAACCTTTGGGTTTAATCTTCCTTCAGAAATTCTTCGATCTTTTTTACCGCATGATGGAAGGATGCTTTGAGTGCCCCAACTGATGTTGAGGTGATCTCAGCAATTTCAGTGTACTTCTTTTCTTCGAAGTATTTCATGATAAACACAGCTTTTTGCTTTTCCGGTAAAAGGGCGATTGCCGTCTGCAGTTTGCGCTGAATGTCATCACCATCATAATAGACATCAGCCTCCAGTGTTGAAGACAAGCTATGCTCAATTTGCTCAAATGGAAGGCCGGCAATCCTCTTTTTCTTGGCCAAGAAGGTGCACGTTTCATTTGTCGCAATGCGATACAACCAGGTTGAAAGCAAAGACTCTTTTCTGAAATTGGCCACACCTTTCCATGCTTTAATAAATACGTTTTGTGTAATATCGTTGGCATCATCATGATCGAGTACCATACGCCTCACATAGAAATAGATGGGCTTTTGGAAGGAAGCGACCAATTCACTAAAAGCCAAATCTGCCGTTTCAACTGCCTGTAATTTGTCCACCAATATTTCCTGATCTTCTGTTCTCACTTCATTTTCCTTCGTGCCAAGATAGGACAACAACCCAACTAAAAGGTTTAATCCGAGCCTCGCAGTTCATTCCGTTTTTTCACGCAGTATGATATTTTTACTCAGCCACAAGGGCAAATGTTGAGCTGCCTTTCCCCTAAAACAAAAAAGCGATCGGATTATTAGTCCGACCGCTTTCAATCAATAAGTGCGTGTTTCTTCTAGAACTTGGCCTTGCCATCAATTTTAATGTCTTTGGAAGCGGCCTGTTTCTGTACCGACTTGACGATTTTATTCGACAAGCTGTTTTCCAACACTTCTACGGAGTTGTTGTTCGTAATGTAGATTTCTCTTTCCTTAATGAGTGTCTCAATTTCGGCTTGGACTGCTAATCTGTTCGCCACAAGTGTATCGAGGTATTGCTTTCTTTCAGCTACAGGAATAACTTTAATCTCTTCAGGTAGGTCGTCTTCGCTTATGTCTTCAATATTCAAGCTTCCTGCTGCAAAGTCACTGATGATCTCATTCTTCCCATAGAAGCTGTCGTCGTATCCCCCAGAATTGTAGTAATCTGCTCGACGGGCTGAAGTTTCGGCGGTCATCACTGCAGCCTGCTCCAGTTTTGTTTCTTTGATTTGAACTTGTTCCTTTACCACCGTTTGGTCGCCATAATAGGTTTTGGACTTCTCTAATTCCAACGTTTTTCTTTTGAGCTCTTCATCAAAAGGTGTGGAAATTGCTACTTGGTTCACATTCATGTCTGTGTTGTTGAATTCACCTCGTGTAAGAGAGGCTATTTCTTCCCATATCATACGCGTTTGGCCGTTGGTTCCCATTTGGATGGTGTTGATCACGATGTCTTTGTTAACGGCTTGCTGACAGGTTTCCTGGTAGGGGACATCTTTTCGGTAGTCCATGTGCGGAGGGCAGTCGCCCACAAGAAAGATTGTTCGCACAGTAGATTGCGACATATCCCAATTGATTTCATTCACTGCGTCGAAGAGCGCTTGGTTCACACTTTCAGGAGTGTCACCCCCACCGTTGGCACTCAACGCATTCAATTCGAAAAATACTTGATCTATGTCGTGGTTCAGGTCGATAATTTTAGTGACGAATTCATCACCTCGATCGCGGTAGGCTACCAATCCAATTTCAAGGGATATTTGTGAGTTGCTTTGGCGCAGACTGTTGGCAATCGACCATATTTTATCGCGAGCAGCATTTATCAAACTGCCCATGCTACCAGTTACGTCTAGGGCAAATACAACCTGCATTTGAGCTGATGCGACGGGTAGTTCACAAATCGGATCAGTGGAAATTACATTGTTGGAATAGCTCAATTGAGCTTGCGAAAAAGTGGTAGAAAGCAGAATTACCAGGGCGGCAATAGTTTTGGTGAAATAGTGGGTCTTCATAATTGGAATGTTTGATTGTTTGGACCCCGTACACATGAATTCCAAATTGGTTCATGTGTGTGCATTATTTTATGAAAAACCAGAAATTGTCATGCAAGTTTTAGTCTGAAATACTGTGAAAGAGAAGAGGGTAGGGATAGGGTAAAGAGACATTTGCGCTTGCGCTGATCCTTGAAATTACCTATCGAAAGGCCCACCTAGAAGGGAAAGGAGTCCAAATCGTTCAACTGGAATGCCAGAGTAATCCTCTCGGTACCACATCCGGTATTGGTAAACGCCCATTGGAGCATCTTTACCGTTAACTTTTCCATCCCAGCCTACATTTGGTGAGTGAGTACGGTAAGCTAAATTCCCCCATCGGTCGAAAATCTCTAATGTAAAGTCGAACGGAGCGCATTCAAATTCACATTTGTAGACGTCATTGATTCCATCACCATCAGGCGTGAAAGCGGTAGGCAGATAAATAGGACAGAAGCAATCGTCCTCAAACACGGTCACTGAATCGCGAAAGGTGAAGCACATATTATCGTCCGTATAGTCCACCCAATGCACACCCAAGAACTGAGCTGTGTAGTAGGGACCCGATGATCCGTCGGACCATTCAAAAGTGCCAGGGTAGTCACTCAAGTCAAATTCGGGCAACCTGCCTTTGCAAAAATACACCTCAGAATCAATGATGCTTTCTGGAATCAAGTTGTATTCGATGACTACTTCATCGGTGTAGGAACCACATAAATTGCTCACGGTGAGGGCATAAACATCTTCGTGGTCGACCAATTCAAATGTATCGGTACTCCCGCTTTCCCAGAGATAATCTACATCTCCAGCTTCCGATCCATCAAGCAAATAGGATTGGCCTTCGCAAAGCAGTCGGTCGGGGCCTAAATCCACAAATGGGATCGTATCGTATTCAATGACCAGTTCATAAGGTACCGTTCCGCAGTCATCCGTTATGCTGAATGTATAGATCTGCTCGTCGTTGATCCAAAAAGTCTCCGTCGAAGACCCATCGGGCCATGAATTCACGGGATTCAATCCGGTTGAACCTAACTCAAGACTATCACCTGCGCAGAAAATCATGTCCTCAATTCCTTCGGGTACCAATTCAGGATCTCCGTGCAATTGGACGAGGAAAAGTCGGCTATCAGAATTACAGCCATTGTCGACAGTAAGTGTGTAAGTCCCGGATTCATTCACAGTGGTGAACGCATCTTGAGCGCCGGTACTCCATGAATAGTCGGCATCTCCTTCGATTTCTTCGCCTATCAGCGCACCTGTAGATTCACATCCCTCAATTTGGGTCGTGGGGCCCAGTTCAGCTGGGACAAGATCCATTTGGCAGACATTGAGCACGATTCCAGAGCTTAATTCGGTGAAGAGAAAAATCCAGTCATCTTGGGCCATAGAAGACGAAACGGTCCATTGTGCGACGTGGGTTTCCCATGAGGTTCCGGCCGAGGGAAGCGTTTCGATATAGGTGGCATTGATGAAACCTGCTTCTTGAAAATTGGCGTTCGAGTGCGAGTAGATTTTCGGGGCGAAATTCCCATTGGCCTCTGCTCCATGGCTGCAATAGGTGAACTCGAAACTCACTGTTGATCCTACTTGGAATCCCTCGTCCAATTTCAGCCCAAATCCTTCACCCAAGGAATCTGAGGACACTATTTCCAGATAAACGGCACGAGAAACATCGCATATTACAGGAGGTGCTATCGTAAGATTCGCTTGAGAGCCGCTCCAACTGCCATCGACATATTTGATGAGGTCGGCGCCATCGGCTTCTGTCGGGATGACATTGGCCATATTGGATGTTGAAGTAAAGTTGGAGCCCGACCACGGAGATGTATAACAACCATCGATGATTGTCTGTCCCATCGCATTGCACGATAAGATCAAAAATAAGACGATATAGGATGATTGTGATAGGTTCATTTAATATTCCTACCAATATAGAGAATCATCTTCTTGTCCATGTAGGACACGCGCATACAATTTGGTCAATTCTTTCTTTTCTACCGATTCCTGCGGTTGAGAAAAAAATGACCAAGTCTGGATTGACTTTGGTGTAAATCGATGACTATGTAGCTACTCGCCGACTTTTCATAACGACGTACACGGCTAAAGCTATACCACCGAAGAAGGTGAGCGTCGAAATGACTTCGGCTTGTGTTACGGACATTCCAAGAAAGTCAAAAACGTTATTCACTCGGATTTTTTCTATCCAAAAACGTTCGAATCCATTGAACATAAGGTAGATAGCGAAGATGAGTCCGGGGATTTGGATGCGTTTTCTCAATTGCCAGAGAATCAAGAAGATGATTGTGGCCATCATTGTTTCGTAAATTGGGGTTGGAAACACAGGCATCTCCAACATCCTGCCATAGCCTTCATAAACTTCATATCCACTATCGGCCGGAATTTTCATTCCAACGCCGTTGACATTGTTTGGATAGCTATAGGTCCACAACCAATCTGGCAGGGAACCCATCCATGAAGGTTTTGGGGCCAAGTTGGCAATTCCCCAATCTCCATCGCCAGAAACTTGACATCCTATTCGTCCTATTCCATAAGATAAAATCAAACCAGGGGCAGCCGCGTCTGTAACATGGATGAAAGGCAAACCTTTGGTCCTCGTGTATAACCATACGGCCAAGGATCCAATGATTAATCCGCCGTAAATGGTGAGTCCGCTGAGGAAATTCTCCAGAGATGGTTCTTTGAAAAACAGGAGAAATTCGTCTGGATTCTCAAATAAATGGAAGAATTTGGCTCCCACAACACCGCCGATAGCAGCGATAAATGTAATAGGACCTACATAGTCTTGCACCTTGATGGTGTATTCTTTTTCTTGGGGTTCGTCGAGTTGATTCTTCTTGTACTCCCAGTACTTAAATCCTCCAAAGCCAGCGCCTAGGAGCAGACCGAGAAACCAATTCCCATCACCTGAAAAAATATGCTGTTGGGGTAAAGTTTCACCTGTGAATAGTTCTCCTGCATTCATGAGAAGGTAAATCACCTTCCAACCAAAAAAGAATCCTAGACCAGCATTGAACAAGACATCGCTCCAGTTTACCGGTCCGCCCACGATAACCTTCCTCGTCTTTTTTTCGAAGAGCCCCATTTTGTCTTTCCTTTTCATCTCGAGGAGAAGAAGGAAGTTGGCGGCAACAAAAGCGAGCGCTACGAAGAATCCGAAGCTATTGAGTAGCTTCATCCAAGGCCAATCAAAGCCAAAAATATCGAGAACAGCGTGGTAAATTGTTGGATACATTAGACTGTGATTTGGTTCAAAAGTTTGGCATTCATGATACATTCGGAATCGGGAGCATCAAGTTCAATAGCAACTATTTTGTTAATGAGCTCCTTATCAAATGGCACTTTTACGCGGATGTAATTGTCGGTGAATCCATACATCCATCCCTCATCTTGCTCTTCTTCAAGTAGTGCAGAAGTCTGAAAACCTTGTTGGCTCTCATAAAAGGCGCGCTTTTTCTTTTCCGATAACACACGGAGCATGGTATTCCTTTTCTTACGCACATCTTGCGGCACGATCTCATCCATGCGCACGGCGGTGGTGTTTGGTCTTTCGGAATAAGTGAAAACGTGCAAGTAGGTGATGTCGAGTTCTTGCAAAAAATTATAAGTCTCCAAAAAGCGTTCGTCGGTCTCACCAGGGAAGCCTACGATGACATCAACACCAATGCAGGCGTTGGGCATCACTTCCTTGATTCTAGCAACGCGCTCTTTGTATAAATCGGTCAAATAACGCCGTCTCATTTTTCGGAGGATGTCGTCAGAACCACTTTGTAAAGGGATGTGGAAATGCGGAACAAACTTTTTAGCCCCGGCTACAAAGTCTATGATTTCATTCGAAAGTAGATTGGGCTCGATCGATGAAATGCGAATGCGATCAATTCCTTCCAATTTGTCCATTTCGGCAGCCAGGGCATAGAAATTCTCGTCATGCGTCGTTCCAAAATCGCCAATATTAACCCCTGTGAGCACAATCTCTCGTGCTTCAGTTTGCGCCAGTTTACGCGCCTCAACCATGGTGTCGGCAACATTGGCGCTTCTACTGCGACCTCGGGCCAAAGGAATCGTACAGAAGGAGCAAAAGTAATTGCATCCGTCCTGCACTTTCATGAAGGCACGCGTTCGGTCTCCAGCAGAATAGGATGGAATAAACTCCCTGGTTTGTTTGATCTCCTCGGTAATCGCTCGTCCGTGTTCGGTTTTATGCAAATCGTCGAGGTAGCTCGCCAGGTTGAACTTTTCCTTCGCGCCCAACACAAGGTCAACCCCGGGGATTTCGACTATCTCATCGGGCTTGAGCTGGGCATAACATCCAATTACGACTACGAAGCCTTGTGGATTGTTGCGCAACGCACGGCTGACGATATTTCGGCATTTTTTATTGGCCTGCTCAGTCACCGAACATGTGTTTATGACATATACATCAGCCTGTTCGCTGAAATCAACTCGCGCAAATCCGGCTTCGAACAATTGCCGGCCGATCGTGCTGGTCTCGGCAAAATTGAGCTTGCAGCCCAAGGTGTAAAATGCGACTTTTTGATTTGGTGACATCGAGTGCAAAAGTAGTCAACTTTGGGAAAGGTGAAAACCATCTTCAATCGGCGAGAATCGTGATCAAATCATGGGAAAATGTTACTCGTTTGTTACACATTGTGGTACTCGAAGTATACCTTTGGCTTGAGTTCAACTCTACGACTCGAACTCGATTTACAGACTAGAATTAGTAATTTTATGCAAAGAATAGTCATCATTGGAAACGGGATTTCTGGCGTTACGGCTGCAAGACATTTGCGCAAGCTGGGAAAAGACCCCATCACCATCATTTCAGAAGAAACACCGCACTTTTTTTCGCGAACAGCGCTCATGTACGTGTATATGGGGCATATGAAGTTTGAACACACCAAGCCCTATGAAGATAGCTTTTGGGTTAAGAATCGCATCGATCTTGTTCAAGATAGAGTGGAGGAAATCGATTATGAAAAGAAGAGTCTGACCATGAAATCAGGAGGACAGCTTTCGTATGATGTACTTGTTCTAGCGCTGGGTTCGAAGCCCAATAAGTTTGGTTGGCCAGGACAGGATCTAAAGGGCGTGCAAGGGTTGTACAGCTTTCAAGATTTGGAATTGTTGGAAGCCAATACGCACAAGCCATTTGCTACCGGAGCAAGTAAAAAAGTTCATCGAGCGGTGATTGTTGGGGGTGGATTGATAGGGGTAGAGCTAGCCGAAATGCTTTTGACGCGGGGTATTGAGGTGACTTTTCTGGTGCGTGAGAATCGATTTTGGGGAAATGTACTTCCGCTGGAGGAAGGTGAAATGGTTCGCCGACATTTAATTCAGCACCACGTGGATCTTCAATTGGAGACCGAGTTAAAGGAAATTTTATCCGACGAAAACGGACGGGCGAAAGCTGTGGTCACGAGCAAGGGAGAAACGATTGAATGTCAGGTAGTTGGTCTGACCGCAGGCGTGAGTCCGAACATTGAGTTTTTGAAAGAAACGGCCTTGGAAACCCAGCGAGGAATTATGGTGAATGAATACCTCGAAACCAACCATCCGGATGTGTATGCGATCGGCGATTGTGTCCAGTTTAGCACTCCGCCTCCAGGGAGAAGAGCGATTGAACAGGTGTGGTATACAGGTCGTATGATGGGAGAAGTAGTGGCGCAGAATATCTCAGGCAAAAAGCAAAAGTACGCGCCCGGTTTCTGGTTCAACTCGGCGAAGTTTTTTGATATCGAGTACCAAACTTATGGCAACGTAGCCGCAAATCCTGTGGAAGGAGAAATGAACTTTTATTGGGAAGAAAAAGGAGGGATGATAGGCGTGCGCTTGGTGTTTGCCGCCGATAATCACAAATTGATAGGCATTAATACTTTCGGGATTCGAATGCGCCATGAGTTGATAGACAGGTGGTTAAGAGAGGGGCAGACCGTGGAATATGTGCTTCAGCATCTGCGAAATGCAAATTTTGATCCTGAGTTTTACCGGACTTTCGAGGCCGAAATAGTCAAGGAATTTAATTCAGCGATGAACGCAAATGTTGTTCTGGCGAAGAAAAGTTGGAAGCAAATCTTAAACCTGACCAAATGAAGACATTGAATATTATTCGGCAATCGGGATTGTACATCTTTCTACTTGCCTTGGTGCTCTTCACAGGTTCGATATGGATCGGGAATTACCAAATCAGCCAGGAAGTCATGGAGACCTATGTCGCAGAGAAGGGAATTCAAAGCGAACTATTTCTCGAAAGTGTGAACGCTACGGTGGTCGGCAAGGAATTTACTTCTTCGTGGTCATTGCATCATGCATTAGACCAGGCGGTGAGTGCTGCGAATAGTACGCATAAAGCAAATGGTGAATGGGGCAAGGTGATTTGGAGCAAGTCGTCGGAGATGGCTTTTGTCTTGGGGAAAAGAGGAGCAGGGGGGAGTGTGTTCGACAACAAGGGTATGTGGCTATTTCTAACCTTTGGGTTGGGTATTCTAGGCGGATTGATGTTCATATTGCCGGGGATTTGGCTTTTGGGACCTGCAGGAATAAAGAACAACAATGTTTTTTTCAACCCCGCGACCAATCGAGGATGGATTGGATGGATAGCTATGATCTGGCTGGTTTTGTTCTATTGTATCCTTTACTTCATGCCGCATTTGGCGATGTCGTGGACGTTTATTGTTGAGCCCGTTAAAGATGTCTTTGCTCCGGGTGGTGCTTCTCAGTGGTTTTTGTACGGACTACTCTATTGCACGGTGATGTTGGTGATGGGAATTCGCATGATTATTAAGTATCGCCACAGCAAGTACCATATTGTGCGAACTTTTTCCGTTCTGTTTTTCCAGATTGTTTTCGCCTTTCTTTTGGTTGAACTTCTTCCATTGTTTCAGCTTCCGGCGGTTGATTTTAAGAATGCCTGGCCTTTGGACTATGATTTCTTATTTGACTGGAATGTGTTGGATTTGTTGCGCAATGAAGCCTACGGCAAATTTGGATTGTTCGTATTCGTTTGGGGCATCTTCTTTTCATTGATTCTAGTTCCTGTATTTGTCTATTTCTTTGGAAAGCGCTGGTATTGTTCGTGGGTTTGTGGATGTGGGGGCTTGGCCGAAACCTTGGGTGATCCCTATCGTCAGCTTTCTGATAAATCGGTCAAAGCATGGAAGTTCGAGCGATACATCGTTCACGGAGTTTTGCTCTTTGCCATCCTTATGACGGTTTGGGTGGGTTATCACAGTTATAATGTGCTGCACGACGCAGAGCCAAATGATAGCCAAGCGGTTCTTCTTGGAATTTCTGCACACGATGTTAGAAGCTGGTATAGTTTGTTGATTGGTTCGATATTTTCGGGGGTGATCGGTACTGGATTCTATCCCACTTTTGGAAACAGGGTGTGGTGTCGGTTTGGTTGTCCCTTGGCGGCATACATGGGAATTGTTCAGCGATTCAAATCTCGTTTTCGGATTACGACGAATGGTGGTCAGTGCATTAGTTGTGGCAACTGCTCTACCTATTGTGAGCAGGGAATTGATGTGCGGTGGTATGCTCAACGCGGACAAAACATAGTACGTGCTTCGTGCGTTGGCTGTGGTGTTTGTTCATCAGTTTGTCCTCGAGGGGTGCTCAAGCTGGAGAATGGCCCGGAAGAAGGTCGAATAAATGACAATCCTATCTTGATTGGAAACGGGGAGGCGATTATTCGAGATACAATTGGCTAAAGCGAATGGGCGAATGCAATTCTAAGACTTGGCCGCTTTCACAAGAAATTGCTTGAAAGGCTCAGCAGATAGTCTAATGTCCATTATGCGCTCGATCAAATCTTCTTGAAGGATAGTCTCTGGAGGCATTTCGCACATGTAGTACCATTGTTTTTTTAGAATGTCGGGCGCATCTTGGATGGCCGACTTAAACTCTTTGGGAATGATCTTGTTTTCTTCGCCTTGAATTGAACCGAAGTTTGCCTTGAATTTTGGGGCAGAGATGAGCTTATTGAACCCTTTCGGATCCTTGGCAATGCCCTCGCGAATAGCGTAGATTTCATCTTTGGATGGTCCGTACATACCTCCACCAATCACAAGTTTTTCGGCGCCCATCATGATGTACAGGCCTGGGATCGAGTGATCTTTACGTCCGCCTGGGCTCACCACTGCTGCCGAGTGAATCTTGTAGGGAGTTTTATCCTTCCCGAATCGGACATCACGGTGAATTCTGAATATGGCTTCTTTGGGTTCTATGTTGACTGCTGGTTCCAATTTGCCAACGGCTTGAATGAGATCACCAATGAAAACTGAAAATGGTTCTTTGACGTGGGTTTCGTAGCGTTTTTTATTGGCACTGAACCAGTCTCTTTCATTGTTGGCCCCTAACTCTTTAAAAAAATCAATGTATTCGGAAGTAAAATATGCCATTGGATGTAAATAGTGAATTGGCTAATTTATGAAGGTCAAGTAGAATGTGGCTATAAAATACATCAATCAATTTCGTAAATCTCTACGCCTGGGATTTCGCCGATTATTTTGAATTCGGTTCGTCTGTTCATTTGTCGGCCTTCGGGATTGTCGCTGCCATCGGGATTTTCATTGGCCGCCTTTGGGCTTGACTCACCATACCCACGTGGGATCAAGCGTTCTGGCTTAATTCCTTTGGCGATAAGATAGTTGACAACGCTTTCAGCTCTTTTTTGAGATAGATTCTGGTTGTATTGAACTTCTCCTCGGTTGTCGGTATGCGAACTGAGCTCGATTTTAAGCGTTGGATTCTCGTGGAGGACGAGCAGCAAGCTATTATCGATGGTAGTCAGGGCTTCGGCCGTGAGTTCAGACTTGTCAAATTCGTAGTAGATATCCTTGATGACAATTGACTCGGGGTTCAATCGTGACAATCCAATGTGCTGGACCAGGGTATCGGAATGGGTAATTCCTCTGGTGTTAAAGTCAACATGGTTATTGAAAAACCCTTCCTTGGATACCATCAATCGGTATTCGTTTTCGGCTTCGAGATCGAGGAAGTAGGTACCTCTTTTACTTGATTTGGTGTTGTTGATTTCGACGTACTCGTTCTCTTCTTTGATGAGTAATACGATCTTGGCATCTCGAATAGTCTGTGAAGCGAGGTCTAGATTGAAGGATATCTCATCGGCGCGACCATCGAGGTAATCCTCCTCGTCGATTTCCACAATCATTCCTTCAAGAGCGATATGGATATAGTCGAGGACAGCAAAATGGTAAATGTCGTCGCAGCATGTTTCATGCATGAGTTGATTTCCTCCTTTCCTGTTGGAGACGAGATAACCGCTATCGTTGCCTTTTTCAGCAATGTAATAAAGATCATCTGCCGAGCTATTTATGGGATAGCCGATATTCTTCGGAGTGCTCCATTTGCGCTGGTCGCCTCTTGAAGAAAAAATATCCAAACCTCCTAAACCAGGATAACCGGTGGAAGAAAAATACAACTTGTGTTCGAAGAGGTTGAAGTAGGGCGTGAGTTCATCTCCTTCCGTATTTAACTTGCTGCCCGCGTTTTTTGGAGCTTTGTACTCATCCTTCTTTTCGTTGTATATCGTATACCAAATATCCAGTCCGCCCCGTCCACCTGGTCGGTCAGACACGAAGTAAATTATTTCCTTATTCCTCTTGGTTTCGATGCCAACTGTGGGCATGGAGTTGGAAAATCCGTCGTTGACAGCGAGGCCTAGGCTTTTCTCATTGACCCATTTGGTTCCCGCTTTTTCGGCCACCCATAGTTCACAAATCATTTTCCCTTTCCAGTTCTTTTCGCAGACTGAATAGTAGAAATGTTCGCCATCGGCTGAGATAGCGCCGTTACCTGTATTGTGGTTCGGAGAGTTGAAAGGGCCTGGCAATTCTCCTAGAGGTATCCACGATTCGTCAGCTTGTTCGGCCAAGTAAAATCGGCGTTTGGGTGCGAGGCTGTCGACGTGGTAATACTGAAAATCGGAAGCGGGAAAGGATCCGTACACGAGTTGATTTTCTCCCCAAGGGATCGGGCTGAATTCGATGTGACCTTGGTTAACCTCGTTAGGAAGTCGTTCAAGATTGACGTTCAGGGCCTTGTCCATATACATTGCTGCAGAATCACAGCCTGCAATTTCCGAGAGCACCAATTTTTTAATTTGCTTGTATTCGTCGGTATTCTTGTATGAATTTTGATACTTGGTGAGGGCCGACTTAGCCTCGGCGTAATTGCCTTCCATTTTGAACATTCTCCCTTCGTTGTAGAGTGCAATTGGAAAGGAAGCAGCTTTGTTTTTGTACACCAAATTGTACAGTTGACGGGCTTCGGGGTAGTTTCTGGTTTTCTCGTAGAGCTCGGCCACATGAAACATGGTTCCGTGGTCGTCTTGGCGCTTGCTTAGAAATTCTTCGTAGTAGGAAATGGCCGAATAGACATCACCTGCATCTTCGGCATGTTGAGCCATTTTCTTCAACTTGGCGGCGCTGATGTTTTCAGGGATTTCTAGCTGACCGACTACTGCCGTCGCCAGTAGTATCAGAGTAGAGAGAAGCGATATGCGCAGACTAGTACCGATCACAAGGCAGAGTTAATTGGGCAGGCTTGCTGCTGGGACTTACGAAGATCAAACTCATCTCCACGGCGCCACGGTTGTTGGTGGCTGCTTGCAATCCCGAATAGTTGACATCGTAGCTCAAGGCCACTTTTACTTTTGTAAAATCCATCCCAGCGAGTATGACAAAAGCGTCTCCATTGCGGTTCACACCTGTTCGCATTTCGACACCCATATAAATTGCCTGGATATTGTCGGCATTGGAAATAGGCCGGTACCCAATATTCGTATTGATCAGAATCTCCT
>JADFAK010000158.1 GCA_015665315.1 Flavobacteriales bacterium
TAGCCATTGGTGAAGGTGAGCTCCTAATCACCCCTCTTCAAATGGCCAATCTCGCCGCTACCATCGCCAATCGCGGCTGGTATCGATCACCCCATACTGTGCGCCAAATTGGCAACCAAGGTAAGCTGCCTCAGTTTCTTGAGAAACATGAAACAGGCGTCGATGCCAAGCATTTTGAAATCGTTGTCAATGCCATGCAAAAAGTAGTTGAAGTTGATGGCGGTACAGCTCGACGGGCAAGAATTCCTGGCATTGAAGTATGTGGAAAAACGGGCACAGTTCAAAATGGTGAGCTCGAAGACCATTCCGTATTTATTGCCTTCGCCCCGAAAGACGATCCGAAAATTGCCATAGCTGTCTATGTCGAATATGCCGGATCGGGAGGAACATGGGCCGCGCCTATCAGCAGTCTGCTCATGGAAAAATACCTCACCGATAGCATTAGTGACCCTAGAAAAGAAGAAAGAATCCTCAACGCAGATTTCATACACGATTGATCCGAGCCACAGAAATACGACGTAATCTTGACTGGTTCACAGTGATCCTTTTTGGTCTGCTCCTCTTAGCAGGATGGATCACGATTTACTCGGCGAGCTATAATCCCGAAGCAACTTCCATTTTCAGCATGACCGAGGAGTATGGTAAACAGTTTATGTGGATAGGGGTCTGCTCAGTATTAGGCATCCTTGTCTTGAATGTCGAGGGTAATTTTTACAACCAGTTTGCATGGGTAATCTACAGCGGAACTCTCTTACTTCTCGCTTTAGTACTCATTTTCGGCGTCGAAATAAACGGTGCACAAGCCTGGTTCAAAATCGGAAATTTCAGCATTCAACCCTCCGAGTTTTCCAAGATGGGTACTAGCTTGCTACTTGCCCACTTCATTTCTCAATCAAAGGTAGAGTTCAAGCGATTCGAAACCCGACTCAAAGCTATCGCCATTATTGCTGCCCCCGCCTTACTCATCCTTCTGCAACCCGATGTTGGAACATTGCTGGTTTTTATGGCCTTTGTTCTGGTCATGTACCGAGAAGGACTTTCAGGAAATATTCTCATCGTAGGTTTAGGTGCACTGGTGCTAGGGGTCATTTCCATCATGCTGGCCTTCTCCGAAATAGAATACCCTTTCATAGGTAGTTATTCGGGAATCTACATTCTTCATTTACTCATTGTCGTGGCCATTGGGCTGCTTATCCTAGCTGTTAAACTCTTTGTTCTTCCGCGATACCGCAAACGAAGTACTATCCTCGTAATCGTGTGGGGCATCGTCTCCTTGGGATTCATTTCGTCTGTTGATTTTGTGATGCAAAGTGATTCTGTCCTAAAACCCCATCACAAGGACAGGATACAAATTATGCTTGGCCTAATCGAAGATCCCCAGGGGAAAGGATATAACATGGACAAAAGCAAGATGGCCATAGGTTCTGGCGGTTGGACAGGGAAGGGCTACCTCAACGGTCCGCTTACCAAATACAACTACGTTCCCGAACAAAGTACCGACTTCATATTCACTGTTGTTGGGGAAGAATGGGGCTTTGTAGGCTCCGTGACCGTCTTAATTCTTTTCGTAGCTCTCATCACACGAATTCTGTTCATTGCCGAACGACAACGCAGTAGATTCACACGTGTTTATGGCTATTGTGTGGCTACCATTATCTTCATGCACCTCACAATTAACGTCGGAATGGTCATGGGATTGGCCCCTGTGATTGGAATTCCGCTACCATTTTTTAGCTATGGCGGCTCCTCACTAATGGGCTTTACCTTGCTGATTTTCATACTATTACGCCTAGACTCCGAGCGTATGGCTGTTTTTCGCTAAGCGCAAATGTTTTGGAAATTCGAAAAATCAACATATCTTTGTAATCACAATGAAGAATACTTTCACATATACTTGCTGTTGTTGTCGACTCAAAATGATTCGGTAGGACCTCGTGTATATATGTGATATATAATATTGAAACCCTTCCGAATTTTTCGGGAGGGTTTTTTGTTTTTGGTTAAATTAATACTGTTAAAAAATGTCATCTTTTCTCACTACATGTTGCTGTTGTTGTCGCCAACCATCCGGTGGGAAAGAAGAGCTATGACGTATCTGTTTCAAGGAGATTTCAAAGGGCCCTTTCTCATATCGAGTAAGGGCCCTTTGCTTTTCCCTTCATTAGCATTAGACCCAAATTGTTTCAACTTATACCTACTAAAATGACTTTTCCTTTGCAAAACCCACCCCAAAACACCACCGACATTAGCTTCAACGAACTGCAGCATTACGTCGGTAATACACCGCTATTCGAAATAAAAAATGCGTTCAAAAAGAAGGGGGTTCGAATCTTTGCCAAACTTGAATGGCAGCAGTTTGGAGGAAGTGTCAAAGCGCGGGCAGCCTATCAAATCATTCGCACTGCTTTACGAGAGGGCTGGCTTACAAAAGAAAAAACACTCCTCGATGCCACAAGTGGCAACACTGGAATCGCCTATGCCATTTTCGCCGCCGTTGCAGGAATCGATCTCACACTCTGCATCCCCGAGAATTGCTCGGAAGAGAGAAAACACTTGCTCAAGTCATTGGGAGCGAATGTCATTTATACCAGTCCGTTTGAAACCACCGACGGAGCACAAAAAGTTGCTCGAGAATTGGTCAAAGAAAATCCTGGGAAATATTATTATGCCGACCAATATTCGAACAATGCCAACTGGCTAGCACACTACAATGGAACAGCCTTGGAAATTTGGGATCAAACCCATGAAGAAATCACACATTTTATTTCAGGCCTTGGGACTACCGGCACCTTCACGGGAACTGGAACACGGCTCAAGGAACTGGATCCGAATATCCAACTTGTGTCCCTTCAACCTGAGTCGGCGCTTCACGGACTTGAAGGCTGGAAACATCTGGAGACAGCACATGTTCCCGGAATCTACAACGATCAACTAGCAGATTATGGTCTGGAAGTCGGCACCGAAGAGGCCTACGCCATGATGCAAAAAGTCGCGAAGGAAGAAGGGCTATTTATAAGTCCGTCATCGGCGGCCAACCTCGTAGGGGCCATCAAACTTGCCGAAGGTCTAGACCATGGAACTATAGTGACGGTTTTTCCTGATGACTCGGCGAAATACGGTGAATTGAATAAGCTCCTATTTCACAATTAGCATGAAAAAGTCAATCAATATTTCGCACAAGGCAAATGCAGTTATGGTGCAAGATGCAATCAAGCACTTCCCCAACGAGTGCTGTGGCTTTTTCTTCGGACACGAGGATAATGGAAGATTCGTCGAACAAGCACTACCCGTTTCCAATTCAAAGGAAGGTGATCAAAAGCGAAGATTCTCCATATCCCCGCTTGATTATATGGCTGCCGAGAAACATGCGCTAGCTCAGGGGGTAAAACTTTTGGGGATTTACCACTCACACCCGCTGCATCCGGCATGGCCTTCCATTCATGATCGTGTGCAGGCAATGCCTTGGTTCTCCTACATTATTTTAAGTGTGAACGCTAAAGAGGTAACGCGAATCAATTCATTTCAATTGAACAATGACAGGCTCTTTGAGCCAGAAACTATAATCTAATTAACTAAAACAAATCATCATGTCGAAGCTCATTATCCCAACACCACTGCGCAAATTCACCGAAGATCAAAGCACCTTCGAAAGTGCAGGAAAGACTGTGCAAGAGATTATTCAAGAACTCGTCTCACGTTACGACAGCTTGAAAACCCACTTATTGGATGACAAAGGAAATATCCGTTCGTTTGTTCGTATCTATGTCGGTGAAAACGATATCCAATCGCTGGAACGCGAACAAACACCAGTACTAGATCACGAAGTTGTTTCCATCATTCCCGCCATTGCTGGCGGATTAGATTAAACGCCATGTCTACTCAATTCTCAAAAGAAGAACTCGAAAGGTATAGTCGCCACTTGATTATACCTGAATTCAACATCAACGGTCAGCGTCGACTCAAAGAAAGCAAGGTCTTAGTCGTCGGTTCTGGAGGCCTTGGCAGTCCGCTCTTGCTATATCTAACAGCCGCCGGCGTGGGTAAGATAGGCATTGTAGATTTCGATGTGGTAGACGAAAGTAACCTTCAAAGGCAAGTACTCTTCAGTCAGGAGGATATCGGAATTCCGAAAGTTGAAGCGGCTAAAAAGCGACTTCAAGGTCTCAATCCGTACGTAATATTCGAAACTTACAATACACAATTGACGAGTACGAATGCGTTGGACATCATCAAAGACTACGACGTTGTAGCCGATGGCACAGACAATTTTCCGACAAGGTATTTGGTCAACGACGCCTGTGTCCTGTTGGACAAAGTCAACGTGTACGCCTCTATCTATCGCTTCGAAGGTCAAGTTTCTGTTTTCAACTACCTGTTGGAAGATGGCACTCGCGGACCGAATTACAGGGATCTCTTCCCCGAGCCACCACCTCCTGGACTGGTACCTTCTTGTGCCGAAGGAGGCGTGATTGGCGTCCTACCCGGAATCATGGGAACACTTCAAGCCAATGAGGTTATCAAAGTAATTACCGGAGTAGGTGATACCTTGTCGGGCAGGCTCTTTGTTATGGATGCGGCATCTTTCGAAACGCGCGTCCTCAAGCTTGGAAAGGACAAATCAAATCCCCTCAACGGAGAGAACCCGACGCAAAAAGAATTGATCGACTACGAGCAATTTTGTGGCATTAAAACTACGGAACGCGTGCGGCAAGCTGAGGTCAAAGAAATAGATGTATTCCAACTCAAATCTCTGAGTGAAAACAAAGAGACCTATCAGCTAATTGACGTTCGAGAGCCTTATGAGTATGAGATCGCTAACCTTGAAGGTGATCTGATGCCCCTAAATGCAATAGAAGAATTCGTCGGGAAAATTTCGCGCGATCGAAAAGTAGTGATTCACTGCCGAAGCGGAGTGCGCAGTGCCAAAGCTATTTTGACTTTAGAAGAAAAATATGGATTCGAAAATCTGTACAATTTGAAAGGAGGCATTTTGGATTATGCCGACAAAGTTGACAAGACATTAGCAAAATATTGACGATGCCAACCTATGATTAAGATTTGGTTAAGTGAGGTGAAATCAATGGGAGTTGATTTCTACATCAATTAAAAATCCGCCTCGATTGTATCAAGGCGGATTTTTTTATTTCGAATAACTTAGAAGTCTAGAGACCCAATAATACCTCCATTGGATCTTTTGCTCCAAATAGCAATTTCTCAGGATTCTCAAGCATTTCCTTGACTTTAACCAAAAAACTTACCGATTCTTTACCATCGATAATTCGGTGGTCGTATGAAAGCGCCACGTACATAATTGGTCGAATTACGACTTGTCCATTTTCGGCAACCGGACGCTCAACGATATTGTGCATTCCCAAAATCGCACTTTGCGGCGGATTGATGATGGGAGTCGACAACATACTTCCAAAAACACCTCCGTTGGTAATCGTAAACGTGCCGCCAGTCATTTCATCAATGGTGATTTTTCCGTCTCTTGCCTTGATGGCGAGCCTCTTAATCTCGGCTTCAATCTCGGCCAAACTCATCGACTCTGCATTGCGCACGACAGGCACCATCAACCCTTTGGGCGAAGACACAGCAATGCCGATATCGGCGTAGTCGTGGAATTTCATTTCATTGCCATCAATTGCGGCATTAACTGCGGGGAACAGGTGCAATGCTTCGGTAACCGCCTTGGTGAAAAAGGACATAAAGCCCAATCCCACTCCGTACTTCTCTCTAAATATTTCTTTGTACTTGGCACGCACATCCATGATCGGCTGCATATTCACCTCGTTAAACGTAGTGAGCATGGCCGTTTCATTCTTGACACTAACCAAACGCTGGGCAATCTTTCTTCGAAGTGAAGACATTTTTTCATTGTGCTGGTCGCGAGTACCACCCCAACCAACGATTGATGAACCATCTATACCGGCAGAAAGAGCACTTAAAACGTCCTTTTTCGTGATTCGTCCGTTGGCTCCAGAACCGTTCACTGAAGCGGCCGACATACCGTGTTCGGCCATCATCTTTCTAGCTACGGGTGAAACATCCTTATTGGTTGAAGTTACATCTGCAGGCTTAGCCGCTACTGCAGGCTTACTCTCAGCGACAACAACTTCTTCCTTTTTTGCAGCTGGCTTGGCAGCGGATGCCGGTCGTTTGGCAGACGTATCAATCAAGCACACGACATCACCAACGGCAACTGTGTCTCCCTCTTCGGCTTTGAGCGTGATAATACCCGATTCTTCTGCAGGCAATTCCAAGGTCGCTTTGTCAGAATCCACCTCTGCGATAGTCTGATCCTTCTCAACCCAAGCGCCGTCCTGTACTAGCCAGGTAGCTATTTCAACTTCCGATATAGATTCTCCCGGACTGGGAACTTTCATCTCTAAAACAGGCATCCTTCTTAATTATTTAACGAGTTCGGTGGCGTATGCAAATAGTTTGTCAATAATCGCCCTTTGACGATGTTCATATATTCTAGGCGAACCAGCAGCAGGACTTCCTGATGCAGCACGCGAGATTACTTGGATATTGGTCGAACGCAATAGTTGTAAAACATAACTCCAAGCACCCATGTTCTCTGGTTCTTCTTGAATCCAAATCAGCTGGCAATCGCTTCCGTATTTGGTGATGAGTTTTTCCAATTGCTTCTGAGGGAAAGGATACAACTGTTCAATACGCACAACGGCAATATTACTTCCCCGACCAGTTTCTTCTTTCTCTTCCTGAATTTCGTAATACAGTTTTCCGGAGCAGAGCGCGATCGTATCTACGTCTTTGACTTTTACATGAGAATCGTCTATGATCTCTTGAAATTGCCCAGTTGCCAAATCCTTCATTGAAGAAACGGCTTTTGGGTATCTCAGTAATTTTTTCGGACTGAACACAACCGTCGGCTTTCTGAATTCCCAAGTCAACTGTCGGCGTAATAAATGGAAAAAATTGGCAGGCGTAGTACAATTGCATACGACCATGTTATACTCTGCGCATAGCTGCAAGTAACGTTCCATACGTCCACTAGAATGCTCGGAGCCCATCCCCTCATAACCGTGCGGAAGCAGCATTACTAGACCATTCATCGTACGCCACTTGTCTTCTGCCGCACTTATAAACTGATCGATAATGATTTGCGCACCATTGTTAAAATCTCCGAACTGAGCCTCCCAGATTGTCAATCCAGTTGGATTTCCAAATGCATATCCATAGTCAAACCCTAGCACTCCGTACTCCGACAAAAGTGAATTGTAAATACTGAGCTTCCCTTGATCTTTACTCAAGAGATTCAGTGGAATAATCTCTTCCTCCGTATCCTCGGTCTTAACTACTGCATGACGATGAGAAAATGTTCCTCGCTCCACATCTTGACCCGAAATTCGCACGGGCTTGCCGTCAGCAAGAATGGATGCATAAGCGAGCATCTCCGCCATTCCCCAGTCCAAGGTGTCGCTTTCGACCATTTTAATACGGTCGTTCATCAATTTTGCAATCTTCCTGAAATACTTATGACCCTTTGGAAGAGTTGCCAATTGTATGCCGAGTTTCTTTAATTTTTTTAGATCGTACGATGTCTTCGGTGAGCTATCAAAATCGGCTGGAACTGATGAACGAAAACCCTTCCAAGAATCTTCTAAAAAATGCTTGACATAAGCTTTTGACTCGGCTTTGGATAATTCATACTTCTCATTCAAAGAAGCTTCAAGATCCTCACGAGCTTGATCTCCCTGTTCTTGGGTGAGTATTCCTTCGCGAATCAACTGCTGCAAATAAAGCTCGCGGGGTGTATCGTGCTTGGCAATAGCGTCGTACAATTTCGGCTGGGTGAACTTTGGTTCATCGCCTTCATTGTGACCATACTTTCTATAACCCAATAAATCAATGAATACGTCTGTCCCATATCGTTGGCGATAATCCAAGGCAAATTGAACAGCTTGAATTACAGCATCTGCGTCATCGGCATTCACGTGGAATACAGGGCACAAAGTAGTCTTGGCCACATCCGTGCAATAGGTAGATGATCGACCATCTAGATAATTGGTCGTAAAACCTACTTGATTATTGACTACCAAGTGAATGGTTCCTCCCACGCGATAGCCGTCTAGCTTCGCCATTTGGACTATCTCGTACATGATTCCCTGACCCGCAAGGGCGGCATCTCCATGCACCAAAATCGGGACTATACTTTTCTCGTCGTGAAGGTATTGGTCAATTTTTGCACGTGTAAGTCCCTCTACAATTGGGCTCACTGCTTCAAGGTGGGAAGGATTTGGACACAAGGTCAAATGAACATCCTGACCTCCCTTGGTTTTAATCTCGGAGCTATAACCTAAGTGGTATTTTACGTCACCGTCAAATATTCCATCGTCATCAAATTCTTTGCCCTCAAACTCGCTAAAAATGTGCTGATAAGGCTTGTCAAACAAATGTGCCAACGTATTGAGACGCCCCCTGTGAGCCATACCCACAACGAACTCCTTCACACCCATTTGCGCTCCTTTCTCAACGATGCTATCCAGAGCTGGAATCAAAGCCTCACCGCCCTCAACAGAAAAACGCTTCTGACCGACAAATTTCTTTTGAAGAAATTGCTCAAAAACAGTGGCCTGATTTAGCTTCTTAAAGATTCGAAGCTTCTCTTCTTTTGTAAAGCTTGGTCGGTTCTTGAGCTCTATCCTTTCTCGTATCCATTGTTGTACTTCTGGATCACGAATGTACATATACTCAATTCCGATTGACTCGCAGTAGGTAGCTTCCAAATGAGCTATGATCTCGCTCAACTTCGCTGGTCCAATGCCAACTTCGTTTCCCGCCTGAAAAACAGTTTCGAGATCTGAAGTTTCCAACCCAAAATTCTCAATGGCCAAGGTCGGGCTATACCGCCTTCTTTCACGGACTGGATTGGTACGGGTAAACAAATGACCGCGAACGCGATAACCATTGATTAGGTTAATGACCCGGAATTCTTTCGGAACATCACTCGAGAACGCATTGTCCTCCTCGTAATTCGTTCGTTGAAACTCAAACCCTTCAAAAAATCTTTGCCAACTCACGTCGACAGATTCTGGGTTCTTTTTGTAATCCTGATAAAGCGCTTCTACGGCATCCCCATGGGCATTACCCAGGTACGAAAGTTGATCTGACACAGCTTTTGTTGTACGGTTACATTCAAATTTCATGCGAAATTAACGATTCTATAATTGAATTTCGCGCTATCATAGAGGTTTGTTCCAACAACCTAGCTGTTGGTTGAGCTATACTGTATTCTAAGAATAACTTTTTGAAGTTCCCTGAACAAAATCATGGATGCAATTCTCCCATTTACATCGTCCACTGTTGGATCTGTGAGGGCCTTGGTCAGATCACTTTCAGCTAAATCAATGCGATAAATAACCTGCATCAATCGCGACTTGTCCTTCTCCATTAATTGATCAACTGCATTGGCTAGCGACTTCCACATTTCTTCGGCCAGAAAGGTTTCCCGGGGCCAGTTCACTTCTAATCCAAAGAAGTTGAAGTCACGATCAATTTGATCACGCACTTTTGCAATAATCTCCTCCTGATTCAAGTAAGGAGCTAAGTCTCGATTTTTCTCTGGTATCAACATCAGTGCTTTCGCGAGGTAACGTATTCGCTCAAACTGGACAGCATATTTCTACCCTCATCCTCCAATGGAAGAGTGTTGAGAATAGCCATCGCCTTGTCCAAATACGAGTTCGAAAGTTCCATCAAAGCAACTTCACTGCCCGTGCGCTCCATTACTCCTTTTACTTCCGATACTTTTTTGGTAGGGTCATCTGTTGCTCCCTTCCATTGGTCCAGCAATTCAATCTCCGAGGAACTAGCCTCTTGTCTGGTACGAATATGTAAAAACGTTTTCTTGTCGGCCAAAATATCTCCTCCCAACTGTTTCCCCGTCGCCAGGCTCTCGCCAAAAGTATCGAGATAATCATCCCGGAGCTGAAACGCCAATCCTAGATTTAATCCAAAATCGTAGAATGCGTCTTGAACATCCGAAGTGGCATTTGCCGTCAAGGCGCCCATTTTTAAAGAAGCACCTAATAGAACGGAAGTCTTCAAGGTGATCATGCGCATATACTCTTCGACCTGAACATCCTCTCTTTGTTCGAAATCCATGTCCATTTGCTGACCTTCACAAACCTCCAAGGCCGTCTGATTGAACAACTCAATACCCGCCTTCAAATGGAGCGGATTCCCTAAGACAAGCATTTTATAGGCCTCAACTAGCATGGCGTCGCCAGACAAGATAGCCTGGCTGACATCCCACTTGGCGTGGACTGTGGGCCTACCTCTTCGTAGAGGAGCATTGTCCATAATATCGTCATGCATCAAGGTGAAATTGTGGAATAATTCGATTGCTGCAGCAGGATACACCGCTTCTTCAACCTTCCCTTTCAGCGCCCAGGTAGCCAGCAAACACAGCTGGGGACGCATTCTTTTACCTTTCAATCCCAATAGATAGTCCATTGGAACGTATAAAGATTCTGGTTTTTTGTCACGTGTAAAACTGCTTAATACTCGATCGAGTTGCAGCATACCTTCTTCCAGACTCATCATTTGCCTTGTGCTAATTGATTTAGAAGATAATCGCCATAACCGCTCTTTCGAAGGGGCTCGGCTAAAATGCGAAGTTGCTCATCATCGATGAAATTCATGCGCCAGGCTACTTCCTCTATGGCACCAATTTTCAAGCCCTGGCGTTCCTCGATCACGTGGACGTACTGACCAGCCTGCATAAGAGAAGCGAAAGTACCTGTGTCCAACCACGCTGTCCCGCGATCCAACTTGGTGACTTGTAATTTCTGATTGCGCAAATAACTCAAGTTTACATCGGTAATTTCATACTCTCCTCGTGGACTTGGCTCCAGCTCTTCGGCAATTTTGACCACGTCGTTGTCGTAGAAATAGAGGCCTGGAACAGCGTAATGTGACTTGGGCTTGGCGGGCTTTTCTTCTATCGAAATGGCCTTCCCTTCATCATCAAACTCCACAACGCCATAGCGCTCAGGATCAGCTACGTGGTAGGCGTACACCATACCGCCTTGGACATCGGTATTGTCCCTCAAAATATGACCAAATCCCTTGCCATAGAAGATATTGTCACCCAAAATAAGAGCCACCTTGTCGGTGCCAATAAACTCCTTGCCAAGTACAAATGCTTGGGCCAATCCGTTTGGTACTTTTTGTTCGATATAAGAAAACGAACATCCCAGGGAGCTGCCATCTCCCAATAATTTCTGAAAATGTGGTAAATCGTGTGGCGTTGAAATGATCAAAATTTCTGTGATTCCTGCGAGCATCAAAGTCGACAAGGGGTAGTAAATCATAGGCTTGTCGTACACAGGCATAAGCTGCTTGCTAACGGCTAATGTGAGCGGGTGTAAACGTGTGCCAGATCCTCCAGCGAGAATAATTCCCTTCATTGAAAATAGATTGACCTCAAGGTATAAAATTAGTTCTCATCATCTTCTCGATTGAAGAGTCCTTTTTGTACTTCTAATTCTTTTAATTCAATATCCTCTTCCTCATCAATAATCTCTAAAAACGGCTCAGAGAAGGCTTTTGTAGTGAGTGACCTCTCTAAGCTCAAAAGCAAGGACGGGAGTAATACGAGATTGGTAAACATGGCCATCAGCAAGGTGACAGACACCAGGATACCCAATGCTTTCGTACCATCAAATTCAGAAGCTGCAAACACCGAGAATCCGAAAAACAATACGATTGACGTGTACATCATGCTCGTGCCTGTTTCTTTAACAGCCAGTACGACAGATTGTTTGATATTCCAGCGAAGCACTTTGAGTTCCTGCCGGTATTTGGCCAGGAAGTGGATGGTATCATCAACCGAGATTCCGAAGGCCACAGAGAAGACCAGTATCGTCGAAGGCTTGAGCGGAATACCAAAATAGCCCATGATCCCCGCCGTGAAAATTAGCGGCATCATATTGGGAACCAAACTAATGAGCACCATGCGCATTGAGCGGAAAAGCAAGGACATGATTCCCGCGATGACCAAAACAGCTAAAGCCAGACTAACCAACAAGTTGTTGACCATGTACTTCGTCCCCTCAAGGAAGACAACCGAATGTCCGGTTATCGTGACATGGTATTTCTCGGCTGGAAAAATGCTGTCGATTTTCGGACGCAAATCCTGCATGAGGATATCCATTTGGTCGGTCCCCACATTGGCCATATATGATGAAATCCGTGTACGCTTTTTGGCGCTATCTAGGAACATCGTCTCTACACCATTGGTTTTATAATCCCCTTTCAAATAGGGACCAATCCGAGATTCTTCGTTGCTTCGAATGAGGGCATAACGCTCAGGGTTTCCATTGTAATAGGCCTGACGAGCAAATTTTGAGGCATCAACAATCGATAAGGACCGACTGAATTGAGGATAGCTCGCTAGTAATTCTTGAAGCTCCTCGATCTTCTTTAAGTTTTTAGCCTTGAGAATTTGGCCGCTTCTTTTGGCGTCGATAATAATTTCAAAAGGCATTACTCCTGAAAAATTCTCTTCGAACCATTCGAGGTCTTTGATAATGATATCATCTGAAGGAAGATCGCCCACTATACTTCCAGTGGTTTTGACCTTGCTCATGCCGTACAGACTCGTACCCAGAATCAATACAGAAATAACATAGACCAGTTTGCGCCGATCTTGAACCATTTTGACCAAAAAATTCACTACCACAAAAAGCCATTTGCGGTCGAGATGCCTCACATGCTTCCGCTTGGGTGCTGGAAGGAAACTAAAAATAGATGGTATCGTTAGGATGGAAATGACAAAGACTGCAATAATGTTGATCGAGGCAATTACACCAAACTCTCGGAGAATAGAACTATGGGTGAAAATGAAAGCTCCGAAACCCAAAGCTGTGGTCATGTTGGTCATAAATGTCGCATTTCCCATTTTCTCGATTACCCGAGTGAGACTGCGCATCTTGTTGCCGTGTTTTTTATATTCAGCGTGATATTTATTGAGGAGATAAATGCAATTTGGTACTCCAATCACGATCATGAGAGGAGGGATCAATGCCATGAGCATTGTAATGCGGTAGTTGAACAGACTGATCGTTCCCAGCGACCAAATAACGCCGACCCCAACAACCAGCATACAGATCAATACAACCCGAATATTGCGGAAGAAAAGGAATAGAAGCAAGGCTGTAACGAAGGCAGCAAGGCCTAGAATAAAGCCCAGCTCCTTTTTGACCTTTCGGGTCATTTCTGTTCGAATGATAGGCAAGCCCGAGAGATGCGGCTGAATTCCTGTCTCCTCGGTAAAAGTCGATATCATAGCCAACATTTCAACCATGCTATTCCCTCTTCGCTCCGAATTAAAAATCTCGGCGTTGACGGAAACCATCATGAGCGTGGCGTTGCTTTCCTTTTTGAAGAGCAGACCTTCGTAAAATGGTAAGTTGCTAATTCTCTTTCGCAGTGAATCTACGTCGGCCTGAACTTTGGGAGCTCCTTCCAAGAGCTTCTTGAAATAGAACTTCTTCTCGGCCGTGTCCTTCACCATGTCATAGCAATAAGCCATGGAGAAGACCGAGTCCACAGTTAGTTCGGCCAAGGTCACTGCCTCTCCATCAATCACCGTGTCCAAGGGAACGCTTACTGTTTTGAGCTTTTCTCCCAGACGATACCACGCTTGAAAGTTGTCAAGCTCGTACAAGGTAGAATCATTCACACCGATAACAAGAACATTTCCATCTTCCGAGAACTCGTCGATGAAGTTCATGTATTCCACAAACACGGAGTCATCTTCAGGAAGAAGTCCCACAAATTTGTAGATCATTTTCACATTGGTCGCATGGTAACCCATGAACGCAGTGAATAGGCCGAGAAAGATTAAAACGGCAACTCTATAACGAAGAATAAAACTAGCTAATGAAGACCACATGTAGGTCGTTTAGAATGATGAGCAGGCAAAGAAACGAAAATCATGCCACAAGGAATAAGGATAGGCCCTTGATTGTTCTCACAACAAGTTTACTTTTGTGCCCTCGCACAGCAGAAACTGTTTAACACGAACAACTTGAAGGCAAAAACAGGAATTTTATTAGTGAATTTGGGATCGCCTGATCGGGCTCGATATACCGACGTTTATAGATACCTCACCGAGTTTTTGAATGACCCACGGGTTATTGATCTTCCTTTGATAGGCCGACTGCTCCTTGTGAACCTGGTGATAATTCCGCTGAGATGTGGTGCATCGACGAAGGCTTACAAAAAACTTTGGACCGAAAACGGATCACCATTGATCCATTGGAGTAAAATTCAGCAACAAAAACTCCAAAAAAAGGTGGGCGATGAGGCGAAAGTATACTTGGCGATGCGCTATCAAAACCCGTCGATTAAAAGTGTCGTTGGTCAAATGAAAAAAGACGGCATCGAAAAAGTTGTCGTCATACCCCTCTACCCACAGTACGCTTCGGCGTCGACAGGAACCGTGGTTGAAGCAGTGTTGGACGAAGTGAAAAAGTGGTGGGTAACACCTGAACTAAAGGTCATTCAAGATTTCTACGATCACCCCAACTACATAGGAGCCTTAGTTAATAAAGCAAAAGGCTTTGACATCAAGTCATACGATCATGTACTTTTTAGTTTTCATGGTTTACCCATGACTCAATTGGAAAAAGTCTACGACAATGGAGAATGCAATGACCACGATTGTTCGGCTGAACTAAATGCTACGAACTCCAAGTGTTATATGGCCCAATGTTACCAAACAGCGCGGTCATTGGCGGAAAGACTTGGATTGCGTAGAGAAGAATATACCGTATGCTTTCAATCCCGACTCGACAAGAAGTGGACGAGGCCATTTACCGACAAAACGGTCATAAGCATGGCCAAAGATGGAATGAAAAACGTCTTGATCTTTAGTCCAGCTTTTGTGGCCGACTGTTTGGAAACTACGATTGAGATTGGAGATGAATTTGCCGAATTGTTCGAAGAAAATGGGGGCGAACATTTAGACTTGGTTCCTGGAATAAATGACGACGATGAGTTTATCGATTGCCTTTGCGATCTTGCAAACTTAGACGCATAAAAAAAGCCCCGGGTTGTAACGGGACTTTTTTAAGAAATACTATTGCTCTTCAATGAACATATTCTATCGAGAAATATCTTCGCACAAATGGAGGCAAATTTTATGCCAGCTAACTCAACCCCTTGTTATTGTTGAGTTTACAATTAGCCAACCCAATAAACCCCTTCCCGTTTTGGGAATATAACCACTGTTTTTCCAAAAATTAGACTATCTAAATTGAATCCAAAAGATGTAAAATATAGCCCTGGGCAAGAGCATGTCGTGTACTTAAACAGCAATAGTCCTGATGCTCCCAGCTATTTAGGAGTAGGCTGTCGGCGTGAAATTGTACTGGAACTCCAAGAAACATCTCCTTGGGACCAATTAAAGCAGTTTTCCCTCGCCAAAAAATCATGGCTACTAGGCTATTTAGGCTACGATTTAAAAAACAGTTTGGAAAAACTCGGCTCCAACAATTACGACGGTCTAGGCGCTCCTCTGCTGCACTTTTTTGAGCCTGCATCTCTATTTTATTTAGCCTCCGGCAAATGGATCACTGTTTACAATGACCTGGATATCGACCCCGAATATTACATCCAAGCACTTCATAATTCCCAAATCGGGAATAACCCGGAGAATGTATTGGTGCCGCGGGTATCTGAAGAGGAATACACAGCAGATATAAATTCACTTCTTCGACATATTCATCGCGGAGACATCTACGAGGTCAATTACTGCCAAGAGTTTTTTGCCGAAAATGCAACCTTGAATGCGGTGAACACATACGCCAAGTTGAACGAATTGACCTTGGCGCCCCACTCGTGCTTTGCCTCGTTGGGACCTATTCAAATTATCAGCGCGAGCCCAGAGCGATTTCTAAGGAAATCTGGCAACAAGGTGATTTCTCAACCTATCAAGGGGACCATAAGAAGAAGTCTTGACCCAGAGGAAGACGCTCTTCTCAAAACGCAATTGCGCAGCGACCCCAAAGAGCGAAGCGAAAACATTATGATCACCGACCTCGTGCGAAACGACCTAAGTCATTTTGCGGAAAAAGGAAGTGTTCGAGTTGATGAGCTATGCGAGGTATACAGCTTCAAAACTGTGCACCAACTCATTTCAACTGTTAGCGCAACTGTTAAAGCAGACACGCATTGGGTGGATCTCATTAAATCGGCCTTCCCCATGGGCTCCATGACGGGAGCACCAAAGATTCGGGCTATGCAGCTGATTGAAGAGCATGAAAAAACCAAAAGGGGGATTTATTCTGGCGCTTTGGGCTACGTTACTCCCGATGGAGACTTCGACTTCAATGTGATTATTCGCAGTATCATTTACAATCAGGAATCAAAGTATCTTTCCGCCATGGTTGGAGGAGCAATCACCGCTGCATCGACAGCTGAAAGAGAATATGAGGAGTGCTTATTGAAAGTGAGCGCCCTGAAAAAAGCACTTTTGAACCCATGAATATTCTGACTCCACATGCACTAGACAACTGTTCCCTTTCCGCAGAGGACCATATTCTAGTTGCGATAAGTGGTGGTCAGGACTCGATGGCACTCGCATTTGCGCTTGTCGCTAATGGATTTAAAACCACATGGGCACATTGCAATTTTGGATTGCGTGGTGAAGAATCGAATCGAGACGAGGATTTCGTTCGGAAGGAAGCCAAAAAACGAGGAATTTCATTGCATGTTCGCACCTTTTCCAAAGAAGAATTTTCCGCAACTGGAAGCAACAATACACAGGCTGCTGCTCGGCAATTGAGGTATGCGTGGTTTGAGGAATTAAGACAAGAAATTGACGCGAAAGTAATTTGTGTTGCACATCATGCAGACGATCAAGTGGAGACCATTTGTATGAATTTGGTGCGGGGAACAGGGATAAGCGGACTCGCCGGAATGGCCTGGCGCAATGAGCACATCGCTCGACCATTGCTTCATGTGCACAAGAAGAGCATTGAAAAATATGCCCTGGAAAACAACATCGAACACGTTGAAGACAGCTCCAATAGTTCGACCAAATACAAACGAAATGCGTTTCGACATAGCGTACTGCCCCTCCTAAAATCAATGAATCCCAACCTGATTGAGACCGTTCTCAAAGAACAAGTCCTATTCGAAGAGCACGCGCAAATTGGCGATGAGTACATTCAAAGAACCCTTCCGTCGATCGTCGAAGACCGAGGCCAATTCATCACCATTGATCGCCAGAAATTAAGTGAGTCCATCGCTCCCAATGTGCTTATCTGGAGCATTATTAAACCGCTAGGCTTCTCTTCCAATCAGGTGGGAGAATTCAACAAACTCTTGACGAGGCAAAGTGGGAAGTCCATCTCAAGCGAGTCACACTCGATCACAGTCGACCGCGACAAACTAATCGTGAGTCGGACCAACCAGACCACCTCCCCTGACGTGCTATTCGAAACCTTATCCGACCTCGAAAAACACGCTGCTTTCGAAACAACTGTGCGCAAGGAAATCCCAAAAAATCTCTCGAACAAAGCGATCGGCGTATTCGATCTAGCGGCCGTTCACTTCCCTCTCACCCTGCGTGCGTGGAAATCTGGCGACCGATTTATTCCTATGGGCATGTCTCAAAGCAAGAAAGTGAGCGATTTTTTGACGCAAGAAAAAGTAAACTCGGCTTTAAAACCACAAATACAGGTATTGGTTTCAAATGGAAATATCATTTGGGTGCTCGGTCACAGAATCAGCGATCCAGTAAAAGCAAGATCGGAAACAACTGATTTTCTGCATATTAAAATTAAATAGGCCCTTCAGCTTTCAAAATCGAAACCTTTGGAGGACATCTTGCGTTTAGAGAAGACCTGATTTTAAACCAATGACCTCTACTCAAATTCCTGTTAGCGCCTTGAATAATGCGCAACCCATTCAGTCATTTCCCTCGGAAGACGTATTGACAAAACAAACACAACGACTCTCTCGTCTGGCAGCAATTTTCAACGCCTTAGTTCGCGAGAGCACAGAGCCTGCACCGGTGAGTATAGAATATATATGTAACTCCAAAATTGAAAAAATGGAAACGCGAATTCTAGCCTCCAGTGATAACGGAATAATATTGATCGATAAACAACACCTGCCTTTGAGCAGCATATTCAAGATTCAATTTCTTTAACCAGATAATCACCATAAATGAATCGGCCCGAACTAGTTTCGGGCTTTTTCATATAAATTTTTTCCGCCGAGTCGATCGCGATATCTTTGCAGACAAGCTCCACGAACATGAAAAAGAACCAAGCCCTCAACCTTTACCTTCTTCTTGCTGGCTTGTTCGTTGCTGCCTTGGTCACGTGTAATCTCATTGCCAACAAATTCATTGAAGTCGATCTGGGTTTCCACACCTTCATTATATCTGCAGGTGTCTTGCCTTACCCCCTCACTTTTTTAGTGACCGACTTGTTGAGCGAACTATACGGACGTAGGAAGACAAACGCGGTCGTGATTGTCGGCTTTGTCGCAAGCATGCTGGTACTAGGTATTTTGCTTTTGGCCAAATGCTTTCCCGCCATTCCCGACTCCCCTGTTTCCGATGAAATCTACAACCAAGTATTTGCCAATACATGGAGAGTCATAGGCGCTTCGATGGTTGCCTACCTAGGTGCGCAGCTGTTAGATGTGAAACTCTTCCATTTTTGGAAAGACCTCACGCAAGGAAAACACCTGTGGTTGCGAAACAATGCATCCACCATTTTCTCCCAGCTGCTCGATACTACGCTTGTTGTAACCGTCCTATTTGCAGGGCAAATCCCTTTTAACATTTTATTAGAATTCATACTTCACGGTTGGTTTTTTAAGTTACTTTGTGCCTTGCTTGATACACCAATCCTTTACTTAGCGGTCTATAAAGCAAGAAAATATTTTAGCCTATCGGCAAATGCTGAGCTGCAGATTTAGTTAAGAATCCAATCCAAATTATATTGCAATCTTCCGCAAGCCTTATCAATAAGTAGGTTTGCATGAATAAACAGATAAAAAGCCATGTTGAGAATTGTAGCGAGGATTATCATTATTGCACTCCTAACACTATCAATCACATCCACTTTTGGACAAGTGATCGATCCGGTCAAGTGGACCATGGAGGCAGTGGAGACAGGTGAAAATGAGTACGACATCGTTTTCAAATCAACAATTGAAGAGCACTGGCATGTGTACTCTTCGGTTCTAGACATAGACTCTACCAAGATTGGCCCAATGCCAACCACTCTTGACTTCCTACCAAATGACCTTGTGACGGTAAATGGAAAGCTTCAAGAAAGGTCAAAAATGCTCACCGAATTTGATCCGAATTTCGAAATGGATCTAAACTTCTACGAGCATACGGCGATTTTTGCGCGCAACATTAGCATAGCCCCGGGAGCCACCACTCGTTTCGACGGGTCACTGGGCTTTATGGCATGTGATGCCACCCAGTGTGTTTTCCCTCCACCCATCGATTTCACAGTTGAAATAGTAGATGGAAAAGTTACTTCGGTTGCCGAAAAGGTTCTTGTGAGCGATGAAGTGGGCTTTGACGACAATTCAAATGGCAAAGGAGTAGTGAATCCCATCCACTGGAAGGTACATTCAGAATCTCTTGGAGCAGACGAGTACAAAATATTCTTCAATGCTACATGCGATGGAGATTGGCACATCTACTCGCAACACTTGGAAGGAAATGAAGGTCCGCTCCCAACTGTGTTCGTGGTCGAACTACCTGAAGGAGGAACTACTACTTCGGAGATGATTGAGCCAGCTCCACATGTTGAATACGATCCCAACTTTAAAATGGAACTGGCTTTCTTCGAAGGAAGTGCCGAGTTCACGCAAACAATCAAAGTAAGCGGAACTCCCAAAATTAAGGCGTCAGTAGATTTTATGGCTTGCGATGATAGCGGCTGTCTGCCACCAGAATTGGTAGAGTTTGAAATCGACCTTGCGACTGGTGCAGGAGAAGAAATCGCGTTGGAAGCCACTGATTCGCTTGATCTGACTGGATCGATCTGGGACCTCCCAATCGACATCGATAACCCGTCCCAAGATTGTGGTGAAAAGAAAGAAGACAATCAAAGTCTATGGACAATTTTCCTCCTTGGATTTGGTGGTGGCCTGGTTGCTTTGATCACGCCTTGCGTATTCCCAATGATTCCTTTAACCGTATCCTTCTTCACCAAGGGAAGTAAGGATAAAAAGAAAGGAGTTACCATGGCGATCATTTATGGTTTCTTCATTTTCGCCATTTACTTCGGCATGTCCTTGCCTTTCCACATTTGGAAAATAGACCCCGATGTGTTGAACCAATTGAGTACCGGTGTGACCTTGAACGTAATCTTCTTCATTATTTTCATTGTGTTTGCCATTTCCTTCTTTGGCTATTTTGAAATCACCTTACCGAATAAGTGGGCCAACAAGGCCGATAGCGCATCGAACACCGGCGGACTGCTAGGTACATTCTTCATGGCCTTGACTTTAGTAATTGTTTCATTCAGCTGTACAGGTCCGATTTTAGGGTCCATTTTAGCCGGAACAATCACCCAAGGTCCAATGCCTTTGACCGCAGGAATGAGCGGATTTGGTGTTGCTCTCGGTTTGCCGTTTGCCTTGTTTGCCATGTTCCCAGGTTGGCTGAACAATCTCCCAAAAAGCGGAGGCTGGTTGAACACAACGAAAGTGGTCCTCGGTTTTGCTGAGGTCGCCCTGGCTTTTAAATTCCTATCTACGGCCGACCTTGTAGTACAAACTGGCGCCTTGCACAGAGAAACATTTTTTGCAATCTGGACAGTGATAGCCTTCCTCATTGGAATTTACCTACTTGGATTTATTAAATTTCCTCACGATTCGAAAAAGACCAAATTATCGGTACCACGTGTTACTATTGCGCTAATTTTTATCGCATTTGGAGTGTATTTAGCCCCTGGAGTAATGAAAAACCCAACTTGGTCTCACGGACTTTTAGCAGGTTTTCCACCACCTGAAACATATAGTTGGTACGAGCATGATTCTGATTGTCCCCTCGGCTTGGACTGTGCCCACGATTTAGAAGAAGCTATTTCAATGGCCAAAGAGAAAGGTCAGCCCGTTTTCATCGACTTCACTGGCTGGGGCTGCGTCAATTGCCGTAGAATGGAGGAAAACGTTTGGATCGATGATCGTGTTTTTCAAATGTTAAACAACGATTTCCAGGTAGTTTCATTGTATGTCGACGACAAACGAGAATTGCCGGAAGCCGAACAATTCAACAAGACCATTGTGTACGATGATGGGACAGAGAAGGTAAAGCGGATCAAGACGATAGGGGACAAATGGTCGACATTGGAAATCCTTTCTTTCGAAAATAGCACCCAACCCCTGTACGCCATCATCACCCCAGAGGGAAAATTATTGAATCCACCTGTCGGCTACACGCCAAATTCCGATGAATACGTGGAATGGATGAAGTGCGGACTGGACGCATTT
>JADFAK010000024.1 GCA_015665315.1 Flavobacteriales bacterium
TTCAGCGAATTGGAGCACGACTTTGGAAAAATCTCTTCTCGCTTTCCTGTGGAGTATGATTTTAGGTTTACCAATACCAGCTTGGATACCTTGTTTATTGATTCCCTGTTCACTCCGTGTGGATGCACAGTCCCTGAGATCACGCTATGGGAGATTCCTCCTGGTGAGAGCAGTGAATTGAAGGTTGTGTTTGATCCTAAAGGCAAGCAAGGCGATCAGCGGAAGAGTGTTACACTTTATATGAATGAAGGAGCTGTTGTTCGGGAGATTTGGTTTGAGGCGGAAGTGCAGGATTGAGATTTTACATTTTAGCGTTTAGAATTTAGTTTTTAGAGCTGTAGAGGAATAACTACCCCCTACCTTTGATAGTATCAAATGATACAATTGTGCAACCACCTTATGACATAACGAATACAATTCTTTGCTTGGTGGCTTCGGTTGCTGAGAAGATTGGGCGGATTGATGCTATCCATCTTGATCGTCCGCCATTGAAGCTAAGGAAGCGGAATCGGATACGGACTATTCAGGCTTCTTTGCAGATTGAGGGCAATACACTTACAGAGGAGCAGATTACGGCTTTAATGGTAGATTGGATTCTTTTCTTCATGCCCATGAGGACAAAATTGATCTTAGCGCTGAATATCGATCATTTGAGCAGAATTCTTGCAGTGTTTGTTCTTAGAGACACATTGCGGACAGCCATGAAAAAATTACGTGAACAAACTATAAACCAATATGCCTCAATTCAATCCATTTGATCCAAACATACCTATTGCGTGGCGTTCAATTTCTAACCAAATGCGACCCGACGATTTTGGTAAAGTAATTATAGATGACATTGAAGTCACTCAGACAATACAGGACTTGCGGCATAGTGTTCCACTAATTAAAAACAAAAAGACTGTCGTACGTTTATATGTCAGCCTTCCCTCCAACTTTCCTACTGGCGAGCTATCAGGTGAAATGGTAGTGGGGGATAAACTCATATATTCGAATCCTATAGATACCACCAATTTGTACAACAAGTCCCTCTTAGAGAAGCGAGAGGACAATCTACTTAGCTTAAATTTCACGCTTGACAAAGATGTATGTTCTGGGCAAATTGAAGTACAAATAAATAGGCTCGTTGTACAGACGAGTACTCCGCAATATTATATGGAATCACAAGGTGGGGATAGTATGATGCCACCAAAGGGCGCACTAAATGTGTATTTAATAGGAGTGGCGAATGAGAAAAAGCGTTCTGTTCAATTTGACAAGGCTCCTCCTCTACGTATTAGAGTTATCGGGATTAGTTACAAAGACGGTTCACGTTATCTTAAGCCACGAACAATAGACTACAAGCTCCTAAAATCATGGCTGCAGCGAACTTTCCCTGTTTCTGATGTAGATTTTTCTTTCGTAGTAACACCCGCAAATCATGATTTTCAAATGGATTTTGCATCGAAGGCCATGATAATAAATGCACAAATTTCCGCCATGCGGCATCTCGACATGTCGAACAGCGACATCGACAGGAGAACACATTATCTGGCGTTGGTCTTGGACGAAAACACTTTTGTGAAAGCGACACCTACATCGCCCTATGCAAACAAGACATTCATGCGGGGTATGGCATCATCCTTACCGACGAAAGCAGATCCAACCTCAGTCGCATGTGGCCCTACTGGAAAACCGATGAGAACCTATAAAATCACATCGACTTCACAAGTGAAGCATTATTTTGGTCATTGGGACGAAGACCCTTCGTATGGTGATTATTATAATGGACATGAGCTGGGTCACACATTGGGTCGACGTCACGCTGGTTTTCCAAATTCTGGATTAAACAAACAATTTCCAGATTTAGGTCCTGAAGGTAAATATTATCCATATGCTCATGGACAGATAGGAGATGAGGAACATCAATTTATCGGAATGGATGTCGGTGATCAAGTCGTAGCAAACGGTGAAATAACTACCCTTCCTTTACGGTCGCTTCCATATAGAATCTGGTCTGATGTAATGACCTACTGCGACTATGAATGGATGAGTGATTTCACGTATAAGGGGATCCTAAAACGTCTGAGAGAAGAAGACAAACTAAATCGAGATGGCACTGGACCAAACGGTGCCGTTCAATTCCATGAGAATTCAAAATTTATCAATGTCATCTTTCGGGGCACAAAGATACACTTCTTGAACTTGCTAAGTGGAGCTTACATCAGAACAGAAGCACCAACCAACAAAGCCGAAATATGGCTGCATTATACGGACAAAAGCGGGAGGGTAGAGATAGAAAAAACAACTATCAATGTAGGTCTTTTTGTGGACGCTATGATCCCCTATCCGCAAAAACCAGAAATTGACATTTTTAAAATAGAACTGCATGCAAACGATGCTAAGGGCGTCTTAGCACTTCAAGACACTTGGAAAATTAGTCAGAATGCCTCAGCCGTTGATACAATCATTTTTAATAATGTAATCGGGCAGTCTGAATTATTCCAACTGACTTGGAATTCAATTTTCCCAAGTGGGGACACGTTGCAAACTTTTTACAACGTACAACTAAGTGCAGACAATGGAACAACTTGGTTTATGCATTCGATAGGTCTTACTGCTGCCACAACAGAAATAGACGTCCACCCTTATCACGGCAAAAGAATGAAGGTTCGTGTAGTTGCGTCGAATGGCATCTCAGAAACGTATTCGGGTCCAGTTGACCTACCAGGCTTTAAGTATGTTATTGGCCTATGGCCTGAGCTTGGGGGTTACCTATTTTGGATCTCTCCAGATCACACCAAAGGCCTGGTGGTGGAAACTCAAAACCAAATTGAGGGGGTGATGTGGAACGGCGCGCAATCTGCGATTGATGATAAATCGAACCATTCTATCCATGGACAAAAATACAGCGATTGGCGATTACCAACCAAAGAAGAATTAGCCTCGCTATTTCTGGAGAAAAATAATATTGGCAATTTATCAGAAATGTACTGGTCCTCTACAACATACGAAAAAGATAAACGTGATGCATGGTATAATGGATTTAATGGAATCGGAGAGCAACCTATCGATAAGCATGTCAAACTGTACGTGCGTGCAGTTCGTGATGTAAGCTTTTAACCTTTTTGAAGATTTAGTTCGAGGTAAAAGTTCATACTGAATTAGAATCGAAAAGCAGGGAATCGGGAATTAGAAATGGAAAATTAGAAATGGAAAATTTGGGATGAGGAGTTATTTTTATCTTTGATAGTATCAAATGATACTATTATGCGACCACCTTATGATATAACGAATGCAATCCTTCGCTTGGTGGCTTCGGTTTCTGAGAAGATTGGTCGGATTGATGCTATCCATCTTGATCGTCCGCCATTGAAGCTAAGGAAGCGGAATCGGATACGGACTATTCAGGCTTCTTTGCAGATTGAGGGCAATACCCTTACAGAGGAGCAGATTACGGCTTTGATGGATGGTCGACGAGTTCTGGGTCCGGCTAAGGAAATCTTGGAAGCATCGAATGCGCTTGAGGCCTATGCCCTATTTGACCAGTTGGATGCCTTCAAGATGGACTCTTTTCTACATGCCCATGCGGTTCTCATGAAAGGCCTTTCGGCAGATGGTGGGAAATTACGGTCTACTGGAGTGGGAATTGTAAAAGGAGACAAAGTCGCACACCTAGCCCCACCCGCTTCGAATTTACCTTACTTGATGGACGAACTATTTGCTTACATCAAGGATTCAGAACACCCTATGCTGATTAAAAGCTGCGTCGCGCACTATGAGATTGAGTTTATCCATCCTTTTAGCGATGGAAATGGTCGCATGGGGAGGCTTTGGCAGACCTTGATGCTTGCTCAAGAATACCCTGTGTTTCAATACTTACCTTTTGAGGTGATCATTCGGGATAATCAGCAGGAATACTACGACACCCTTTCGATTTGTGATAAGTCAGGAAAGTCTACGCTGTTCATCGAGTTCATGCTCAAAGTTGTGGATGAGGCTCTGGGTGATTTACTGGAGGGCCCTGCTCCCACCATGACTGTCGAGGATCGATTGGAGTATTATAGTTCGCACAACAAAGAGACCTCATTTACGAGAAAAATGTACTTGGACGTATTCAAGGAGTTGTCGACTGCGACCGCTAGTCGGGACTTGAGAAAGGCTGTGGACGATGGGGTTTTGAGGCGAGATGGGGATAAGCGGGTTGCTAGGTATCGATTTGTTGACTGATTCAATGTGGCCTTTTTCTCGTAGATTCTCCAATTGTTGAGGATTTCGAATGCAATGGACCATTTGCCTTGTGCTAAACATTTTTTTAAGCAATGTGGGAAATCGAATGTTGCAGAAGGTGTGGACTGATTCATGTTTTAGAATGTGAGATGCAGGATATAGTTTTTACAATTTAGGTTTTGGAATTTGGTTTTTAGAAGAGTACTTGTTTAACTTTTCCTATAACTGACAGGATGAATTGGTACTATTTACGAATCCGCTTTTATTGGAAGAGATGCTTTATTTAGTCGCAGATTTCCCCAATGAGCGCCAGAAACTCCAACAGGTCGGGCGTGTCGAATTGAGTTCCGAATCCGGAGAGAAATAGTAGAAGATCGGAGACATTGACTACAAGATCGCCGTTTATGTCGCCGGGGCACTGGTTTTCGAAGCAGAGGGTGAATGCTCCCTTGTCATTGGTTCCCCACCCATCGATTACGATAAAGTACTCCAGATCTGCCTGGAAGGTCACATTTTCCAATCTAGATCGCCACCCGTTTACCCCACAAAAATCGTCGTTGCAGTAAATCGCTTCTCCGCTGTTGTAATTGCCGCAGCTGCCTTCGTAGATATAAATCTTGGTGTCGTAGGAAGACTCGCAGAGGTCGATATTGACAGTTTGATCGAAGGAAGGTTGGAATTTATAGACTAGATCCGAACCGCCTTGCTCATCGAAGGGACACATCTCGTTGTAATCATCGGTGTAGCCAAGGGTACAATCCTCGAAGCAAAAGGACGGACTGGTTAGAATTTTCGCATTTTCGCAATCATCACCCGGCAAGGCCTGATTATTCGACGATCCTTCTAATTCAATGATACTCAAACTATTGGAATCCATGTTCGCCACGTAAACAGCTGTTCCATCAGGATGGGCCGCCATGCCGAAACTGTACTCGGCATCTAATGGCACAGTTGTGAGTGTGGATTGAATGTATGGAATGATGTCGGGAATTGTTCCGGGGGGCACGATCGCGTCAAAATCGGGCGTAGCGATGACGGTCAACGAACCTTCATTGATTTCACTGGAACAGCAATAGTCAAAGGACGTGTGAAAACAACAAGGCATTCCCCAGTTGGTCACGTAGAGATATTCGCCGTTTGGTCCGATGGACATCATGTCTTCGGGTCCCGCGCCTGTTTGCAGACGAGCAATAACTTCCCAGTCGGCCACCCGAATGACCGAAATATGATCGTAGGTATGGTCGAAGCCAAAATTGGCGACAAGGACATAGTCATCATTTGGCAAAGCCCACACGGCCTGGGGCCAATAGTCTACGGGTACTACAGCAATGGTTTCCCATGTATCCGTGCTGATTACGCTCATAGTCCAGTCTCGCCAGTTGGACACATACAGTTTAGAATCGTCGGGAGAGAGGCAAATATTTCTCGGCATTTGGCCCACCGTAAAAGTTGTAATGAGGCTAAATGTAGTTGCATCAATGACTGAAATCGTATTGTTATCGTGATTGGAGCATATTACCCATTGTCCGTTGCTACTGGTCCTCATTTTCAAGGTTCCATCGCCGGTGGGAATCGATTGAATCACGGTATTTGTAGCCGTTTCGATGACTTCGACCTGACCCAGCGACCAGTTGGCCGCAAACACATGTTGTCCGTCGAGGGATGAGCTACAAGTGTAGATTATTCCGGAGGTTGGAATCAACAGATTGGGCTCACATTCCTGTTCGAGTTGCACCACCACTACTCCATTGTTTGTTCCCACATAGGCACGGCTACCATCAGGAAGGACGCACAGTCCGCGCGGTTGATTTCCAGGGAGGGGAATATTCAAAGCCAATGCATTCGGATAGGCCCCGTTGAAGAGATGGTCTTCTTGATCTTCGCTTTCCCCACCAGGACACGCATTGGTTCCTAGCCAATTTTCGGGAATGCAATTACCCATGCAATCCATCGTCCCGGGCGGACAATCACCATAGAAGCAAGTACCATCGTCGTCTGAGGCATATTTGTAATAATTAGAAGCAGCTGGATCGGTACATCCCCACACCAGGCAGTCGCCACCGTCGAAATCGAATTCTTCGCAATCGAAATTCACTTCAATCTCCTCGGATTCGAACAAATACCCCTCCCAGAGCGTGTTGCTGCAATGCCAATTGGAGAGATATTGCAGGACAGCGTTGTCCCAGCAGTTACCGTCGCAATCGGCGAACTGTCCTTCGGGACAAAGCGTGTAATAGCAACTACCGTCATCAATCGTTGCCTCGGCATTGTAATTCATGGCTTCAGGGTCTGTGCAGCCTTGGAAGGGACAGTCTCCACCGTCGAAATCGTAGTAGGCACAGTTAAAATTTATAGCATTGTCATCGTTGCACGTTCCGTTTCCAATGACCGTAACCAGAATGCAGTTGCCGTTGCAATCTTGAATGAGCGGGTATTCACATTCATCGCAATCACCGAGGTCCCAACCATATTCGGCGCACATAAAATCGGAGGGAAATTGAATGCCATCGTCGCATACTCCATCGCCCAGCCAGTTGGCGGGCTGACAGTTACCATTGCAGTCGAGCACCTCACCCGGAGGACATTGTCCGAGGGCGATGGCCTGGCATGCGAGGAGGAAGAAGGTTGTTAGGTGGCGCATGGATTAAAGGTAGAGAATAAAAGTTAGCTATTTTTCTTTCTAACTCATCATATCATGTCGAAGGACCTATTATCTGTTGGGAGGTCATATTTTACCGATATGTTGGCCCTACTGGACAGGGTTTACTCGAATTCTGGGAGATGAAGTTCCTTATTAACGATACTCCATGTTTTACCGCTCCATATTCCGCAGGGACAAAATGGTCTTTACCCCGGCACCGATCGAATCAGTGGAATTCCCGCAATGCTAGTTCCTGGTGACACCTTACGGATAGTTATGGATAATAATTTTTTAAAACGAAAAAGTCGCTTCCATTTAGAAAGCAACTTTTTGGTTTGGCAGCCTTTTTTTGTAAGCTGATTTTAGCGTAGTTCTTGCAGTAAGGTTGTTGCTGCGAGCTTTCCTAATTCATTCGACGCTAGCGGGCTTGCGCCGGTTATTAGCTTTCGGTCTAGGCAAACAGTTTTGTCAGACTTTGAATTGACGATGTTTGCTCCTAGGCTTTTTAGTTTTTCGCTTAGGCCCCAAGGCATTTGGCCGGGAAGGTAACCGATCATTGGAGTCTGCTTATCAACCGAATCGGGGAATACGGCCATTTTGTATCCTTCGTAGATGAATTTCTGGTTGTTGAGTGTAGTGGCCAGGAAGGAACCTGGTCCATGGCAAAGGCTAATTGTGAACAGATCATTTTGGTGAGCCCATTTTAACGCTTTACCCACGTTTTCATTTTGAGGAATTCCGAGCATTGAACCATGTCCTCCTGGAACGAATACTGCGGCATAGGATGCAGTATCTTCAAAAGAAGAAGCAATGAAGTCGGCCAATTTCATCGGCTTGTCGAAACTTGATTTCAGTTCATTGTAAATCGCATTTACGTGTTCATCTTCTTCAGGAAAAGCCCACATTTCGAAAACGACTGGCTTTCCTGTTGGCGTGGCAATTTCAAAATCAAAACCTGCATTTTTCAGATGTAGCATGGGCAGCAATGCTTCTATAGGATGATTACCCGTTGAGAACAGTTTCCCATTCTGCATTTTCAAGTTCTTCTGCTCGGTGAAAATCACTAAGATTTTTGATTTGCTGCCTTTGTACTTGGTGTATGCAATGTTTTCATAATCTGACTTGTCAACTGTGCCGAGTTTTAGAGCCAGTTTTGAAGGACTATATGAACCATCAGATTCTAATTTTGGAGCTAGTCCAAGTAATTTCTTTAACATGACATTGTGCTTTTTCGAGGTATTAACCTAGGTGTGTGTGTTTAGTATATCTTGATAACAATCTTTCCTTTTGCTCTTCCTGACGCCAGGTGAACAAAGGCATCGATGCTTTCTGAGAAAGGATAAACTTTGTCGATGATTGGTTTGATTTTTTCATCTTCAATCAAGGATTTAATTTCTTCCAGATGAGCTCCATTTGGATGCATAAAGATGAACTTGTAGGTGGCATTTTTATCCCTGCTTAATGAGGCCAATTCTTCGGGTAACTTGTAGTCGGTCATACCGAACATTAAGGCACTCTCTTCATCCATAGGACCCACAACACTCACGACTTTCCCTCCTTGTTTGACAACTTCAAAAGCTTCGGCGGTATAGTGCTTTCCCAGTGTGTCAAATACTATATCGGCCTGATTGACGATTGATTTATAATCTTCGGTTTTATAATCGATTACTCTGTCTGCACCAAGCTTTTTAACCCACTCCACATTGTTTGTACTCGTCGTAGTGTAAACAAAAGCGCCTTTCGACTTGGCATACTGAATAGCGAGACTCCCTACTCCACCAGAGCCCGCATGAATGAGGACTTTGTCGTTTTGCTTGATACCAGCATATTCCAAGGATTGCAAGGCTGTAAGTCCTGCCAAAGGAATGCTCGCTGCTTCTTCGAAAGAGATGTTTCCAGGTTTTTTTGAAACGGCAACGGTGTTTACTGAAACGAATTCAGCTAGCGTACCCATTTGTTCTTGTGGTACGCGAGCATACACCAAGTCACCGGTTTGAAATTTGTTCACTTGCTCTCCTTTTTCCACAACGACGCCGCTAACATCATAAGCAAGAGTGCTTGGCATTGGTATAGGAAGCAAACTTTGCAAGTTTCCCAAGATAATGCTCTTGTCAATGGGATTGATTGCAGCGGCTTTGATTTCTATGAGGACATCGTTTGCTCGAACTGTTGGTTTGTCCACCTCGTTGAAAGTCAAACCATCTTTTATCTCCCCGTATTTTATCAATTGTAACGCATTCATACTGTGTCTATTAATCTGTTCGTATTAATTTGACACAAAAGTAGATCGTAGCTTTCAGGCAGAAATTGACCTATGGTAAGAAATCTATTTTTTTGCTTTTTCGACTCGAATACGGCTCAGGCTTTCTTGGGTAAAACCTAGATAGGAAGCGATGTGGTAGTTGCGTGTGTACTGCTCGATATCGGGGTATTGTTCAAGAAACAAATCGTATCTCTGGGCGGCGGTCAATTGCAGCTGATTAAGGATACGTTTGTGCAGGCTCACGACGTGGCGTTCTAGATTATTTCTTTGGTAGGGTTCAAATTCCGGAAATTGGGCATGAATGCCTATTAGTTCATTGGCTTGAAACTCGATTACTGTTGATTCAGTCAGGCATTCAACTGTGAGAGTTGCGGGCTCATCGTTGTAAATCGCGATATAATCACTGATCCACCAGTTTTTAATTGCGAACTGCAGGGTGTGTTCCTTTCCATGGCTATCGGTACAGAATGATCTCATACACCCACCAGTAACGAAGTAGATTTTTCTCACAGTTTGTCCTTCCCGAATTAAGACTGTTCCCTTTGGAATGGTCTTTTCAGTTGAGATGGATCTCACATAGGCCTCAGCTTCTGGGCTAAGGGCTATTTTTTCTTTTATTTTATTGAGGAGGATATGCAATTTTAAAGGATGGATTTAGCGGGAGGAAATCTTGCGATACACCCCATGTAAAAGTACTGATCATACGGATATTTCCTATTCGCTTGTTGGCTTGATCTACGGTCTTGCGTAGTTCATTGGAGGCTAATTATCCGCTTCAGTTTGTTCCTTTTTAATCCAAAAAACAGCACTATCTGCTAGCACAATGACCTAATATAGGTATGCTTTTTATCTGCTTGATACACATTCCCACCTTCAATTGGTAGCTTAATTGGAGTGATCGCATATAATCACCGAATTTATCCGCATTCCTAGCACCTCCTAAATCGGTTGTACTGCCCAGAAGGTCTCACCGAGTTCTTATGTTGTTCTTTTTGGATTATTTTAATAGTTTTCTATTCTCAACTTCAATTAGCACATTCATTTGTTGAATAGCTATGAGATTAAGTTTGATTAATCGTTCTTTTTGAGGTGTTTTTTCTTGAATAAAAACAGCATTCAAGTTCTCCATGTTTGCAAGACATATTAATTCGTTCATGCTTGCATAATCGCGCATATTGCCCTTGAGTTCAGGGTTGGCATCACGCCACTGTTTGGCGCTTATTCCAAATAATGCTACGTTCAACACATCTGCTTCGTTGGCATAAACAATGGCCGTTTGTGCAGGAGTGAGTTCTTCTGGAATTAAATTTTGTTGAATCGCATCGGTGTGAATGTGATAATTGAGTTTCGCTAATTCGCGCTTGGCACTCCAACCCAAATGTTTTTGTTCTTCTTCCTTAAGCCGTTGAAACTCGGTTATAAGATACATTTTGAATGGAACACTTATAGCAGATCCAAACTCAAAAGCAATGTCTTTATGGGCATAAGTGCCGCCATATTTGCCCCGTTTCACGACCATTCCAATAGCTTGCGTTTTACCTATCCACTCGGAAGCACTCAGAACAAAATTGGGTAAACCTGCCTGTATTTTAAAGTGGTCAGATTCCACCACTTTAAAACTAGGATTGTTGATTTGCTCCCACACACTCAGGAATTCAATGGCATACCGCGTTCTTAACCAGTTCTTAATGATATCAGCCGCTCGGCTTTCTCCTTCTTTGGCATTGGCCATATCCGTAAGCGAGATATAATCCTTGTCATCAATGGATAAAACGGTGATTAAGGAATCTTCTACTTTGATTTTCGCCATCTCTTAACTTTCAATTATTGGAAACAAGCCCTACATTAAGCCCTTTGAAGATCACACTTTTTGCTCAGATATTCCAAAAATTCGACAAACATTCTTTCGATAGATTGATAGAAAAGCATCAACCCAATAAACATTACACAGGACATGATGCATGGACTTACTTTGTCACGATGGTATTTTGCCAGTTCTCAAATTTGATGTGAGCAATGGTAAAAAGCATGATGTATGAGCGGCTCACGATATGAAATTTCCCACTAAAAGCATTGTTGTGGCCGACAGAGCCTTCGCAGATTATACTCGGATGGATGAACTAGACAATCAGGGAGTGTTCTTTGTCATTCGCGGAAAGGAAAGATACTTTTTGAAATACACTGCTTTTTGGCGTGTAGGCCCGGTTAAATCATGCCCCGTGCGCGAAATTAAATCGACTTGGACGGTGTGAGAATAAATCCATATCGGTGAAGCTATAGTTTGTAGGAATTTGCTGCCCAAACGACGTGGATTTACTATTCCTTCAACACCTCCAACTCCGCACTGATTAATTCGATCAAAGTTTTCGCTTTTTTATCTGCCTCATTCAAAGGTTTTTCGACGAGCCAATAAACTTGTTGATCCAGACTACGGATGAAGTAATTGTATTCTTTGTCGGCCTTTAAAGACTCGTAATCATGTGGAATCATAGCCCTTTCTTCCACATTCCACAGTCCATCAAATCGCGTATTCAACAGATGGTCACTGGCGTTGTCGATAATGTTTGAGTACTTTGAAATCTTCATGTCAAAATTTGTAGTGGCAAAGGTGTAATAAGCCACCACTTTTTTTCTCAGACTATCATTGGAGATGAGGTTTAGGTCTGTTGAATTCAGCGTTGAATACACGCCCTGATCAATGCGTGGCGACCAATATGCTGTTGAATTTAAGAAATGAAAATCTAGAGAATCGCTATACGGTAAATTGGCCTCCATGTGGGATTTAATGATGCGCATGGAGTGATGTATTGTTCTGTATTCCTCGATATAGTATTCAAAACTTTCAACATCGCTCAACATACTGATTTCAAAATTCTGGAGCAGTTTGATTTCTGCGCTCTTGAGCTTTTGATTTTCATTCCAATTGTTAATCTGCAATGCAATCAAAATCCCGATGACCACGAGAAATATTTCTCCAATCGCGTAGATAAGGTATTTGCTAAATTTATTTTCAGCCAACAATTTCTGGCGGATTTTTCTAAAGAATTTTATCATTGGTTATTGATTCATGATGCAGGCTACAATTGAACGAGTTTGACGCTTGTTGGCTTGATCTGCCGTCTTGCGTAGTTCATTGGAGGCTAATTATCCGCTTCAGTTTGTTCCTTTTTAATCCAAAAAAAGGCACTATCTGGCAGCACAGTGACCCTATCGAGGTGCTTGGTTGATGATTCAAACTCCTGTCTAAATTCAACGCCAATGCTATCACAAGCCATCGTTACCAAATCAAAATAAGCTTTTGGCAAAACGGTGTGGTCCTTTAGTTGGTAGTCATAGGTATGTTCATTATCTGCCTGATACACATACACTTCACCACCTTCAAAGATATATTCATCAATTTTATCAGTGACATTTATTCTGTTGTACCCTTTCTCGCGTACGTCAAATTCAGCTAGTTCTTCTGGCGTAATAAAGTACAATACACAATTCATCATTTCGTTATCCGACTCCATAATATTCAAGGCGATTCCGTTGCGAATTTGGATGGTATCCTTATCCCGAGAATAGCCGAGATCAGCTTTGGCATTATTCACTGGAAAAGCCGCATTCCAAGACCTTTGGTAGCCTTTAAGATGAACAAGATAAATGTCATCTTCATAGGTCCGTTTCAAGGTTCTTTCCATACTGCTTTTCGACATCAAAGAGCCATAGCCGACCATTCCAATTTTACCTTTTTCAATGTTGATTATTTGCTTCTCTGAATCGGAATTGCACCCAAACAATAGTAGTACCAGTACAGTCAGCAGATATGTTTGAATTGACTTCATTCTATTTCGATTCGTTTAATTTTCAACACGAGTTCAAGCATACACATACGGCGGTTCGGCCGATTGAAAAGGGTGATCTACATGTGTCTTGTCGCTCTCCATCTGCCCTGAGCAAAGGACCTCTTCCCTCATCCTCAAGAAAGCGCTCATAAAACTATGAATTTAAGCGTAGGGTTTTAGAAAATAATTAGCGACGAGCGCAAATGGGGTGGCGTTTTTTTCTGGAAGGTTGCTTCTTAAGGGCAAGTTGTTGGTCACGCTTAAAATTAAACTGCGTGAGGGGGTTATTGAATCTTTAGAGGGTTTGGGCTGGGCGTTACAACTGGAGGAGTAAAACACTTGCTCTAGTGAACTGCGGACTTACCGTGCATTATTGGAGCCTAATTGTTGGGCGTTCGGTGTTTTATCTGTCTCTAAATTTTGTCTCAATTCTTCTTCATTTATGTTCATCGTTTTTATGTACTCTTTAAAATTTTCAGTTGTCTGTGGAACTGCAAGTCCAATTTTCTTTAGCATTCCATCTGTTTCCTTTATACGGTATGTTTCAAAAAAACTAGTATCTTGTTTTGGGAAAATTAAAAAACCATTTTTTGAACTAAAGCGATACATATAAGCAATTGTCTTGTAGTAAATACTCGTAGCCTTTTCTGAATTTTCTGAATATGATTGATGTCTGTCAAGTGGAATATACTTTGCATCCCCAACAGTTTTTGGTTCTTCTTTACTTATAAAGTCAGGGTATATTGGTTGAAAATTTTCAAAAAGTAAATGCCTATGCTTACCGGTTTTATTTTCTGGATGAATGAAGTTTTCTTTAAGAATGGTATTTAGATATTCTTCCCAAAGCCAAGCACCGTCAAACAATAAACCATAGACTTTGTCTTTTTCTTTGCCAAAAGTAATTTTCTCGTGCCGTAAAATTTTCAGACAAATCTTTTGCAATGAGGAATATTCAGTAAAATATGGATGCGTTACTGGTTTTAAATTAGCTGAAATAATCTTTTGTCTTGTATTGCTATTGTATGTCTTATTAGTAACGAAAATAAATTTACTTACAATGTCCCTTAGTCCACTGTCACCTGTTAGTACTCCACTGCCATACGGATGAGTTCTGATGTGTTCAATCGTATGTCGAATTAGTTGTGTCAGATTATTATTATAGCTATGCTCTCTTGTTGTGTATGCTATTTTTCCTGTAAACGGAATGTTTCTAAGTATATGGCGTTTAACATCAATACTACCCTTGACATTTGTATCGTTGTATTCCTCTTTTTTGTATGCTTTGTAGATTCCTTGAGAATACGCTTTTTTGAGATAGTATGGAAAAAGATAAAGAAGAAAATCCCAAATATTTTCTTTGTTTGGTGTTTGGTCAAATTTTAAAAGATTAATTGAAAAGACCTTTTGCAACATATAATGTAGGAAATAGTCTTTGTTTTCGTGTTTTGCGAAACGAGATGAAATTGTAAGTTGTGTTGAATTTCGTCCAATAAACCCCATTAAATTATATGTTGTCAGGTTTTCATTGTCTAATGAGAAAATATGAGGCTTTTCAACATCGTCCTTATATTTGCCAAATGAATGCGGAAAAACAAGCAAATCAGGATTTTCGCTTTGTAAATCCAAAAGGTTTCTATTTGCTATAGCTGATAAATCTGCAATGTTTAAATTGTCAAATTTATCAATGCTTTTTCCGCCATTGTTATCGGTTGTTCTCATTACGCAGTAAAGGCATTTTTCAATAGCTTAATTTTCTCGGTACTATCAGGCATACCCCTCAAATATTCTTTCAGAAGTGGCTCAATTCGTAAATTCCATATGTTGTCTATATCTTGTCTTGCATTACCGTTTGAATCTAAGAAGTATGCCGCCCCAATGTGGTAAGAAGGATTAAGTCCATCTGTGTTAGAAATTTGCTTGTTTAACTTCGACATTCTTTCTTTATTGTCGTGTGGCAAATTCATATTATCTGCACTTTGTTCTGCTGTTATTTCAATCCAAGTAAAGCGTCTTCGCATTGCAAAATCGAAACTTTCAACACTTCTATCAATGTCGTTCATTGAACCTATAATGTATACGTTTTCGGGTACATAAAAAACTTCTTTTTCATCAATGTGCAAATTTGAATACTGAGTTTTAACAGCCCCTTTTTTACCTCTATAACTTGGGTCAATTGAAAAGAATAACTCTCCAAATATTTTTGAAATTTCACCTCTGTTAATTTCATCAATCACAAAAACATAGTTTTTGATACCATTATTTGAACTGTCCTCTCTATTTACGAATTCTACTAATCCAAAATTGGCTTTTAGATAATCCACAACATCCTCCATGTCTTTTTGAAAAGCACCTGAAGGTCTTGCTTGTTTTCCTTGATAAGCATCGTAAACATTCTTTTTCGTGATAGTAAAATTGTATTGAGATGGAGTATTTACAGAAGAATATTTCAAGGAGTCTTTTGAAGATAAACCGTAATCCCAAGAACCAATGGTTGTCAATACACCTAGAGCAATATTATTTCTTACTGCTGTTAATAGACTTTCCCAAGCCACATCAAAATTGTCAACTATCTCAGAAAATTTTGCATCTGAAGCCCTTTGGCAAAAGGATTTGAAAATACCGTCCTTAATTTCAAAGCCGATTATTCCGTTTTCATCTGGTGGTGTCGGTCTAAGTCCTTCAACAAAGTCCGTGTAGTCATAAGATGGATGAAATTGTACAAAATTAAACTGTCCGCTCTCTTCTAGCTCCTCATCAGTATTAATGCCAATTATTTGCTTTGCAATTTGTTTGGCTAAATATGTTTTACCTGTCCCTGGCGCACCTGTAAGGATTATGTTTTTGGATGATTTGAGTAAATCTATATATGGTTGTATTTGCTTCATTTCTTGATTGTTTTTTTGTTCTTCATTCCATTGAATGATAAGCTCATTAAATTGATTAAAAAATGTTTTGAGTTGTTCATTCGGTTCTTGCTTATCGAATAAACCAAGGTCGCTGACACTTATTGTAATTATGTGTTTTGCATTATTAAGAGGATAAGAATCTTTCATTATTTTCAAGTTGACAATCTTTTTATCCTCCCATTCAGCGTTGACATTAATAGCTGTATGTTTCCAATTCAAATAAGTTCCTCCGCTTTGATAAGTAGTTGGATTTACGTTTATGCATATCTTTCCATTGTCGTATTTTTCCCAATCCTTTATTTGATTTTGAATTTTTTGTTCTTTATGTCCTTGACCTCCGCGTTTAAAATTTTTAATCTCTTTAATATATTTTTCATAACCTTCCCCAATTTTTTGGTCTGAGACACAGAATTCAAGATGTGCAACAAAATATTCAAGGAGCTTTTTGAACTTTTCGTATTCAGTCATTCAATTTTTATTTATAGTCATTAGTTTTATGTTCGTATCGGTTTTTTACACTGACGCACAACGTTCAGCTATAATGAGTGGGGATTAGATAGCACTAACCTTTCCAGCTGCACATAGCCACACCTTGTTTTAAATTTATTAATTGTGGCGGACTTTCCAAGTGCCACTAAAGTTTCCTGACCAATAAAACCCCATTCATTCATAGCATTTGTTTGCCACTTTTTTAGATTTTATAGACTACTTCTAGCGTTGAGTTAATCCGATCAGTTAACATTTCAATTAGTTCAGTATCTAAATATTCGTATTCATCTTCGATGTGCAGAATTTCAATTTCTGGTAGTTCCAAGTGTCTAAATGTTCCAGAAATTCGTCCACTTTGACCATCTTCCATTACAAATATTAAATCTGCCCATTCAATATCACAATCTTTGATTTGTCGTTCGCTTTTAGGGCTTAGTCCAACAGAACGAATGTTGAAACGATGATCGTTTTTAAAGATGTATTCAGCAGTTCTACTTCTTCGCTTGTTTCGCCCACATACTACGAGAAAATTAGGTTTTACTGTCATCTCATTTTCTTTTAATTCGAGTGTTTTTAATTAGGCTAAAAATTCCGATGAAAAAGAATAAACCAGTCAAAAACTCCCAAAATGAAAATCCTTCGATCTTAATTATGAGAATTGGCGTTAGGATTCCACATAATAGTGTTATTAGAATTCCAAACTGGTAGCTTGTTCGGTCGTAAAAATGAATTTGCATAAAAACATCCTTTGTCTTTTGTTCTTCCGTTCTACCTAGCAGTAATGTTAGACCGATTAGGGAGCAAGCAATTGTTAAAATGATCCACCCATTAAAACCTGCATCTTCCTGATAGATATCGATCGACCAAAGACCAAATCCCACGAAAACTGCTATTCCTGTAAAGAAATTAGTGAACCCATAATTTTTGCTGTCTGCTATGTGAGCGACACGTTCTTCTAGGGTTGCTTTAAGTTCTGAATTGTCAAGTTCGTTTTTCTTAGCCAGCTCGTAAATCTCTAAATCAACTTTCAATTCTTGTTTTCGCCTTAAAGTTGATAGACCGTCACGCAGTTTAATAAACAAGGCAATCAATCCACTTAATGTGATCAATATTTTAGGGTAAAGTTCAAGATCGATTAAGTTAAATATTTCCAAAATTCTTTGCTATTTGTAATTGTGGCTAACAATTCGCTATGACACACTAGTGTGTCTTTACGTTCCAATAACGAACATATATGTCATATACCTTTTATGGTGGTTCGATAATTGGGGTGAATCCTTTTTATCAAAGTCTCTCATTTCGGATAAGGTCTAAATATAAAAAATGTATTGTTTATTTCAATATTAAATGAATTTCATGTTGTTTTAGATACGGAACCGCTTTTGAGCACTGGGGTTTGGAAAGTGTGATTTAATGGTATGGGCGTTTATGCATTTGCCTTGTGTGAAATCCTTTATATTTCGATAGCCGACATGCTAGATAGAAAACGGATATTCTTATTGACTGCTGGCGAAGAAGGCGATTAAGCCGACTATGATCAGGATTGCGATGACTAGGAGAGCTATTTTGGCAGCGCTGTAGGGGCGTTCTCCTTGGACTTCGCCGGTTTGTCCGTTTACTAGGAACTGGTAGGTTTTTCCTTTGAACTTGAAGCTACTGATCCATACGGGGAGCAGGATGTGCTTGAACTTGAGGTTGTCGTAGTCGGTGTCGAGGGTATGGATGCGTTGTTCGTTGCCGCCGATGTCTTGGCGTACGAGGGATCTTATGCCGTCTTCGATGATTAATTTGCCTTGTGCGAAACCCTCTTCGAGCGAGACACGATAGGTTTCAACTTTAAAACCGCGGAGGTAATCCTCTTCGAAATGGACCAGCATATTTAGGTCCCAGGGGGTGAGTTTTCCCGTTTGTTTGTCTGGCACCGACTTACTCGCCAACACCAATACATCGTTGAAAAAGTGGTCGACATGGCCTGCTGCCGGATACCAGTCGGTCACAACTTTCGTGCGTTGTTCGGAAACAGACTTCCCATCGCGGGTGGTATTTACGGTGTAGGTTTCCGTGCGATGGATACCTCGCTGCCCCGTGTAGTCGGAACTTGTATCGGCATCGAAGGTCCAATATGGGATATAGATGCCCTGCACCGTATTGGGGTGATTTTGCATCTTTTTGAGGTCGTTGGGGGCAAACCAGCGGGAGTTGAGCCACGTTTTGTAGGACGTGAGGGCGACTTTGCGGTCAATTTGAAAAGGCAGAATGGCATGCGGTTCGATCGTGGCCGTTTTGGTGGCGTCTTTGGTGAGCAAGTGATTGCCGCAGAATCCGCAAGACTGGGCTACTACGGAGGGATCGAAAGTCGCAATACCGCCGCATGAGTTGCATTCGATGGTTTCAGCCTCACTTGTGGGAGCTTCGGCCGCCTTTTTATTTAGGTAATCGAGGAGGTCGTGCTCTTTGATTTCAAACTCAGACTGGTCGATGGAATTGGTCGTCTCACAGTAGCCGCATACCAATGACGAAGTACCGGGCTTATACGCAAGCTCGGCACCGCAGTTGACGCAATGAACCCGAAGGGCTCCTTCAGAAACGGCTTCAATTTCGGCCATAGACTAGTTACGCACCAGGGATTGGTGGAGGTGTTGATCCGAACTGTCCTTTGATCTCGGCCACTTCAGATGCCGCGGCCCATGCAGCCATGCCTTCTTTCCATACCAATGTACTCTTGGAGATTGCGCCAGAGCTGATCATGGACGTGATGGTCGCCATATCGAACGGTCCGGTTTGCTTGCCATCTTGAGCAACGAACAAACTAATCGCCCCAGGAATTGGCGGAGGAGCTCCCCCACCCGCTTGAGGTGCTGGCGCTTGCTGTTGGCCTTGAGCTTGTTGTTGTGGGTTGAACATTTGCCCCATTTGATTGGCCATAGCGAATCCCATACCCATGCCCATTCCGGCACCAGCGGTACCACTCGGGTTATTGGCAGCGGCTTCCATGGCTTTGGCGGCTTTCATTTGCGCTAGCTTATTCAAATCAATCTTATCCAAGCGGCTCAACTCGAAGATTTCCTTCTTCACCTCTTCCGGCATCGAGACATTTTCGATGAGGAATTTGGTGAGTTCTAGTCCGTACTCGCCAAACTCAGGATTCATTTGTTCCTGTGAGAAATCGGACAATTCATTGAGGTTTCCTGCGAATCCTTCAACGGGGATGCGGCTCTCGCCTACTGCATCGGTGAATCGCGTTACAACGATGCTGCGGAGTTGTTCGGTTACCTCGTCCTTGGTGAATTCGCCATCGGTACCGACGATCTCTTTGATGAATTTTCCGGCATCTTCAATTTTGATGGCGTAGGTTCCAAAGGACCGGATTTCGAGCATTCCGAATCGGTCATCGTTGAGTATGATAGGACTTTTTGTACCCCATTTGAGGTCGGTAAAGTTCTTGGTATTTACAAAATACACTTCTGCTTTGAACGGGCTGTTGAATCCGTATTTCCAGCCTTTGAGAGTTGCTAGAATTGGCAGGTTTTCGGTGTTGAGCGTGTACATGCCTGGAACGAATACATCGGCAATTTGCCCTTCGTTGACGAATACTGCTACTTGGGACTCGCGTACGGTGAGTTTTGCCCCATTTTTGATTTCGTTTTGGAACCGCTCGAAGCGGTAAACCATGGTATCTTGTGAATCATCGGTCCATTCGATGATGTCGATAAATTCGCCTTTTAGTTTTTCCCAGATGTTCATTGTAATGTGATTTGGTGGGGGAAAGATAGGAAAAAGCTTCCCTTCTATACAAATGAAGAATTAGATGAGGAAATGTTACATCGGCTGTCAAAAGCAGTGTGAGTCATGGATCCAATTCAAGCTCCTCTCCGAACCGACCCAGTATGGGTCATACATTTATAACTAACCTGGCTCCGAACGACACCAACCTCGTAGAGTGTCGCACAGTCATTACGACCACTCAAATAAAAACTGCTCATCGAACTCTACCTCAAATTCTCTCAATAACTCCAGATACTCCAGCTTAGTTGATTTCTTCGCATGATGTACTTTCTGACGGTCTATGTATCCGATTACATTGTCTAAGGATGAGTGTGCATATGAGAAAGCTCCGTAGCCACTTTGCCATGCAAACTCCCCCTTGCATAGTTGCCTAGAGTTGACATAGGTATTTGATGATTTTTTGATCTCTCTGATTAGATCCGAAAGGATACAATTTGGGCTCATTCCAATCAACATGTGGAGGTGATCGGGCATGCCGTTGATGGCTAAAAGTTTTTGGCCTTTGTTTTGGATTATACTGGTTATGTACTTGTGTAACTTTTCTTCCCATTCGGGGGAGATTTGATTACGGCGGCCTTTGACTACAATTACGATTTGGATGTAGATTTGGGTGAATGAGCCTGGTAGCATATTTATTTGGTTTGTGTGAAGTAGGAAAGCGGTTTTTTTTGTCGAAGGAAGTGTTTTATAGCTGGGAGGCCCCTATAAAGTGATAGGTATTTTGTAGACGTAGCTATTGAGGGCATAAGTGTTATTGGCACCAGTCGGATTGGTGCGACCCATACTGGGTCGGTATTTCTGTCAAGTACATTATTGTTATAAAGCTGTGACCCATACTGGGTCAATATAATTGTGAGTTAGAGCGCTGGTATTTAGATGCGTCGCTCTGCTAGGTCGGAGTGCTTGGGTGGACGGTTGGTTATAGTGGTGCGACCCATACTGGGTCGGTATTGCTGTCAGGTAGAGTGCTGTTATAAAGCTGTGACCCATACTGGGTCAATATGATGGTGAGTTAGAGCGCTGTTATATAGATGCGACGCTTTGCTAGGTCGGAGTGCTTGGGTGGACGGTTGGTTATAGTGGTGCGACCCATACTGGGTCGGTATTTCTGTCAAGTACATTATTGTTATAAAGCTGTGACCCATACTGGGTCAATATGATGGTGAGTTAGAGC
>JADFAK010000159.1 GCA_015665315.1 Flavobacteriales bacterium
TCTCTTTTCTACAGAATCAAGAATGACGAAATTGAAATTATTACCATTATCGATAACAGGCAGAACCCTGATTCAGTGCACAGGGAAATCATCACAGGCACATAACAATTGCTTCAACTCTTCAATTAACTGGACCAGGATACTGGCGTCACTTCTTGCGGTCGTGCCCTCCACTTCGTTGAGATTCGGAGCTTGGCTCACCCCAACTAGGCCTTGCGCTTTCACGAATATTAAAAAAACATCACTTATGAGTAAAAAACCTCGCGGCTTGCCAAGGCTTCCAGGCGGACTCCAATGAGCGGTTGCCGAAGTGTTACCCCTGCCCATAGGGGACTTGCATCCTCTAGATTAATAAACTAGTTTTAGGCTAGTTTAAAGGTGCCCATGCTGGGCACACACAAACCCTAGCCAGTCTTCCACTCTAGCGAGACGGACGATTGATAACTGGACCCTTTTCTATAAGGTAAGAAAATCGAAATTAATGAAATGAAAAGCAATATTGAGATATACCAAACTAAGGATGGTGAAACGTCAGTCGAAGTAACATTTGAAAAAGATTCTGTTTGGCTCAATCAAAGTCAACGTTGGTGATCTATTTGGAAGAGATAGAACAGCTATTGGAAATGGAAGGCACATCAAAAATATATTCAATGAAGGTGAATTAAAGGAAGAAGTGGTTTGTGCAGATTTTGCACATACCACTGAACATGGTGCAATTAACCAAGCTAGATCTCGCACATAAAACAGTGTTGTTCCACAGTGATAATATTGGCTCACAACTTCAAATTATTGGCTCATATTGGCTCACATTGTCACAAGTGTGGTATCTTAGAAGAATGAAACAGCAGGTATATAATTTCACCATTGAGTTGAACTGGAAGTATTTAGAGATACTCCGGCAATTTGAGAAATTCGAAGTTCACTGGTCAAAGTATCAACAAAGGGAAAAATCCAGCTTGAATCAACTCAAAACGCTAGCGACAATTCAGAGCATTGGATCCTCGACAAGAATTGAAGGGTCAAAGTTGTCAGACAAACAAGTTCAAACACTGCTTGAGAAAATCAACGTAACAAGCATTGAAGATAGAGATTCGCAAGAAGTTGTAGGGTACTACAATGCACTCGATACCATTACTGAGTTTCCAAAAGAGCTGAAACTGACTGAATCTACCATAAAGAACTTACACAATATTTTGCTTAAGATCAGTGCTAAGGATGATTGGCACAGAGGGCGATATAAGCAGCACTCAAATGCCGTACAAGCATCATTCCCCGATGGTTCAACTCAAATAATTTTTAGAACGACCGAACCAGGATATGCCACAGCTGAAGAAATGAGAAACCTAGTGAATTGGACAAGAACGAAAGATGATATCAATCCAATCGTTAAAACGGCGGTTTTTGTATATGAATTTTTAAGTATCCATCCTTTTCAAGATGGCAATGGCAGATTAAGCAGATTATTGACAACGCTATTACTTCTTCAAAATGAATACAAATGGGTAGAGTACATAAGCTTTGAGCACGAAATTGAGAAAAGGAAAAAGAAATATTACCAGGCTCTTCGAAACTGCCAAGCAAAACGACCTAATGAAGACATTACAGAGTGGGTTGAATTCTTTTTGGACTCTCTTAGCAATTTAACGAAGAAGTTAAATAAGAAGCTGGAAATCAGCGAATCGGACCTGGGGCCCAAACAAAAAAATATCTACGTCTACATTTGCAATAATCCTGAATCAAAAACACATCAAATTAGCGAAGGAACACAAGTTCCAAGATCAACATTAAAGAGGATTATAAACGAATTACTTATTCGGAATCTGATTGAGAAAAGCGGAAAAGCCGCGGGAACCAGCTACAGAATGAAATCTGGGACGTAGTCCCTCTCCCCCATTCCCATGTTTGTGGCGTATGGGTTGAAAATTGAATTCAAGCCAGTCAAACTGTACTAGATAGCCACTAAGGTTCCTAACCGCTTACATCGCTGGACCAATTTTGTAGTGGAACGAGCAATTCCATGTTGTTTTGATTAGATGACTACCAGACTAAACCCAAAACCAATAAATAGCCCTGACAAAAAGGGCGAAAAATTCTTTGGCTCGATATTCGACATCGGAAGAGCATGAGCAAAACAAAAGTTTCCTATGCCTGGGCGTTTAGAGAATATATTTGGCCAAGAAAAAAAATCCTTTTTATCGGCTTCTTGCTGATAGTCGTGCGAAGTTTAGCTGGATTGGTACTCCCCTATGCGAGCAAAACCTTGCTTGATGACACGGTTCCATCAAAAGACATGCATGGGTTGTGGCTTATTATTGTCGTCGTTTGTTCCGCCATATTGGCACAAGCTGTCACCTCCTTTGCCTTAACTCGATTATTGAGCGTGGAGGCCCAGCACCTAATCTTTAAACTCCGAACTCAGGTTCAGCGAAAGTTGCTTTCATTGCCGATCAGCTTTTTTGACAACAACAAGTCCGGAGCTCTAGTCTCGCGCGTAATGAATGACGTAGAAGGAGTTCGAAACTTGGTGGGTACTGGTCTAGTACAGTTAATCGGAGGGTCAATTACAGCGGTCGTGGCATTGGTCATTTTGATAAACATCAATGCTCTTATGACTTTGTTTGTATTGGTTCCTGTAGCCATATTTGCATTTATTGCCATGAAAGCATTTGGATATATCCGTCCCATTTTTAAAGAACGAGGGGTTATAAATGCTGAAGTTACAGGCCGATTAACGGAAACTTTGAATGGTGTTAGAGTCATCAAGGGCTTTAACGCCGAAGAACAAGAAAGTGCCACCTTCCAACATGGAGCTGAAAGATTGTATTTAAATGTAAAGAAAAGTCTGACCTCAACAGCCCTAATTACAAGTTCATCCACCTTCCTTTTAGGCTTGGCATCAGCGGGAATTATGGGTATTGGAGGCTACTTCATGATGGAAGGAAGCATGACCTTTGGTGAGTTTATCTCTTTCACCTTGTTTTTAGGTTTTATGATCGCCCCAATTGTGCAGATGAGTAATATTGGAAGTCAGCTCACCGAGGCAATGGCTGGATTGGATAGAACGCAGGAACTCATGGAGTTGGATACGGAGAACAATCCGGAAATCAGAACCGTGTTATTGGATGAAATCAAGGGCAATATTCTTTTCAAAGATGTTTCTTTCAGCTATGAAGAAAGCAAGGAAGTACTGCATAACATATCTTTTGAGGCCGCATCGGGAAGTGTGACAGCTTTGGTGGGCTCCTCGGGCTCCGGTAAATCGACGATTGCTGGTCTGGCTGCCACTTTCTTAACACCGCTAAGCGGAGAAATAACCGTGGATGGTATCAATCTTGAACACATCAGTTTAAGCAGTTATAGAAAGAATCTAGGGGTCGTTTTACAAGATGACTTTTTATACGATGGAACTATTAGGGAAAACATCCTATTCCCCAGACCACATGCCAGTGAAGAAGAATTGATGCATGCTGTTAAAGGAGCCTATGTGGATGAATTTACGGATGGTTTTGAAGAAGGATTGAATACCATCATTGGAGAACGAGGAGTGAAATTGTCTGGCGGACAGAAACAAAGAATTTCGATTGCCCGTGCGTTATTGGCAGATCCCAAAATAATAATCTTGGATGAGGCGACATCGAACTTAGACAATGAGAGTGAAGCATTTATTCAGAAGAGTTTAAACACTTTGATGGAAAACAGAACGACTTTCGTTATTGCCCATCGCTTGAGTACCATTCAGCAGGCAGATCAAATTCTAGTCATCGAGGACGGAAGAATTGAAGAGCAAGGAAATCATGAGGAATTGATCGCCAAAAAAGGAAGGTATTTCGAACTTTACACCTATCAGAGTAGAATCTAATTCAACAGCCAAACGATGCTGCCTCTGGCGCTGGCAATTCGCTTATGACAGGCTGACGCCATATGTTCAGAACCTCAAGTTAATATGGTTTTTGACGAGCTCTGCACATCTCTTGACGACCATACTTCAGACTAAATTAACCGCTCGTCATTTTGCCAAAGTGCATTGCTTAAAAACGTCTATTTTAGCGCGAAATCTTGCCAATAACTATAGCATTCCAATCATGAAAAAATCACTTTCACTATCGCTTGCCGTCTTATTACTATCCTTGAATTTCCTGGCGCAAGAAAGCAGTCAGTGGATTCGATTTCCGGCTATTTCGCCCGATGGAAAAACCATTGCATTCAGTTATCACGGTGACATCCATACCGTTCCTGTTGAAGGAGGGGTAGCTACCGTACTCACTATGAGTGAAGGATACGACCATATGCCAGTTTGGTCTCCAGATGGGTCACAAATTGCATTCGCATCAGACAGGCACGGAAATTTTGACGTCTTTATAATGCCCGCCCAAGGAGGCGTCTCGCAACGACTTACATACCATTCTTCCTCTGATAGCCCAAGCGATTTTAGTTCAGACGGAAGTCGTGTGTTTTTCTCATCCTCTCGGATAGACGCACATACCAATCAGCAATTCCCTTCCGGTGTTTTACCTGAATTGTATGAGGTATCCATCCAAGGAGGCCGAGTCAAGCAAGTTCTTACGACGCCCGCAAACAATGCCAAAATGAGCGCTGATGGAAAGACGCTGCTTTTCCAAGATTCCAAAGGTTATGAGGACCCGCTTCGTAAGCATCACACTTCGTCGGTTACTAGAGATATTTGGAAATATGATGTGGATACGAAAACCTATACCCAACTAAGTACCTTCAATGGAGAGGACCTGGATCCTGAATTCGGAATGGACGGAACCTCATATTATTTCTTGAGTGAAATTTCGGGAAGCTTCAATGTGCATAAAAGTTCAATTTCTGGTGGCTCTGCGGAGCAAATAACTCAGTTCGACACGCATCCTGTACGACACTTGAGCATTGCTTCAGATGGCAAATTGTGCTATGGTTATCACGGTCGAGTTTATGTTCAGACGGAAGGGGAAGAACCTCGACTTGTTGAAATAGAAATTCGCGCAGATCTGCGACATCTTCCGGTAGAAACACTTCCAGTGCACGGTAGCCTCAGTGAGTTTGCCGTTTCCTCAAACGGAAAGGAAATCGCCTTTATCAAGCGTGGAGAGGTTTTCGTGAGTTCGATAAAAGACGGAACAACGAAACGTATTACGAATACCCCCGAACAAGAGCGCAGTGTTTCTTTTAGCCCAGATGGTAGGTCATTACTATATGCCAGCGAACGAGACGCAAGTTGGAACCTTTACCAGACCTCACTCTCACGGAAAGAGGAGAAATATTTCTTCAATTCGACTCTTCTAAAGGAAACAGCCATTCTTGTTTCAGATAAAGAGACTTTTCAAGCTAGTTATTCTCCCGATGGCAAGGAAGTCGCATTTCTTGAAGAACGAACCAATTTGAAAGTGATAAATCTGGCAAGTAAGGAAGTACGCGAGATCATGCCGGGTAACAACAACTATTCTTATGCCGATGGCGACCAATTCTATGAATGGTCACCTGACAGCAAGTGGTTTTTGGTGAATTTCTTGCGGGATGGCCAATGGATCGATCAAGCAGGTCTGGTCAATGCATCTGGTAAGGAGGCGGTCATCAACTTAACTCCAACCGGCTATGGAGCTTATTCTCCTCAGTGGATGATGGATGGAAAAATGATCACCTGGTACTCCGCCAGGAACGGAATGAAAAATCATGCGAGTTGGGGATCAGAGATCGATTTTTACGGAATGCTTTTAACCCAATCGGCTTGGGACGAATTCAATTTAAGTGAACTTGAGGCCGAGTTATTGAAAGATGAAAAGAAGGAAGCAGAAGCTAAAGAAAGCGAAAAGGACAAGAAGGATAAAAAGAAAGAAGACAAGGAAAAGGACAAGAAGATAGAGCCAGTTGAACTCGAATTGGAAGGAAGAAAAAATCGGATCACTCGATTGACGACACATTCATCCGATCTTGGGTCGGCAATTGTTTCGAAAGACGGCAGCAAGCTTTATTATCTAGCCGAATTCGAAAAAGGATATAACTTGTGGCAGACAGATCTGCGGACCAAAGAAACCAAGATTTTAGCTCCTTTAAAAGCAGAGAGTCCGGGAGATATGCAGATGGGACCAAAAGGTGAGATTCTTTACGTCCTAGCCGGTGGAAAGCTGAGTAAAGTGACCTTGGCTGATGGAAAAATAGAAGGAGTAACCATACAGGGTGAAATGCTGCTCGATGAAATGGCCGAGCGTGCTTACCTCGCAGAACATATTTGGCGACAAGCCAAGAAGAAATTCTATCGCAAGGATATGCAGGGAGTGGATTGGGACCTATACAAAAAGGCCTATTTTGCGAAACTCAGCGACATCAACAACAACTTCGACTTTGCGGAGCTCATGAGTGAAATGCTCGGAGAGTTGAATGCGTCGCATACTGGAGCAGGGATTTGGGAAAGTAAGCCCAATGGCGATCAAACGGCCTCCTTAGGTGTTTTTCTGGATGATTCTCACGCTGGAGATGGGCTCAAGATTATTGAGATCATGGATAAAAGTCCATTGAACAAAAAGGATAGTAAAGCAAAGGCAGGACATATCATTCAATCTATAGATGGTGTTAAAATCACCGAGGATATGAATTATTATCCGCTTCTCAATCGCAAGGCAGGCATGAATATCCTCCTAGGAATGTACGACCCCAGTACAAAGAAGCAATGGGAAGAGACGGTGAAACCGATATCTGGCAGAGAGGAGGGACAACTGCGGTATGAACGTTGGGTTGAGAATTGCAACCGCATTGTAGAAGAGCTTTCGGATGGTCGGCTCGGATATGTGCATGTACGAGGCATGAATGATGAAAGTTTTCGCGTGGTTTATGATGACGTTCTCGGAAAGCATTATGCCAAAGAAGGGCTTATTGTGGACACAAGATTCAATGGAGGAGGCTGGCTTCATGACGACTTGGCTTCCTTCCTAAACGGAGAGGCTTATTTTGATTTTAGACCACGCGGACAAAATCTCGGTTCAGAACCTCAATTCAAGTGGACAAAACCTTCGGTAGTCGTAATGAGTGAAAGCAACTACTCTGATGCTCATATGTTCCCAGTGACGTATCGAGCAATGGGTGTTGGAAAGCTCGTTGGCATGCCCGTACCTGGGACAGGGACAGCCGTTTGGTGGGAAAGATTGCAGAATGGAGTTACGTTTGGCATACCAATGGTAGGTATTGTTGACCGAGATGGAGAATATCTTGAAAATCAGCAATGTGAGCCTGATATCAAAGTGGCCTTGGATCCCGCTGTAGTAATCACAGGAAGAGATCAACAACTTGAGGCTGCAGTCGAGGAGTTGTTGAAGAACTAAGGCTATTTTGACTTGCCAAACAATAGGGTTTTACCGCTGGCTAAGGTTAAAAAGCACAGTCTGTTTGAAGTCAGTCCTTTCCTTTTCAGAGGCTGTATCTTTTAATAAACTAGCTTTAAATAGTGCAAAGGTGCTCATGTCAGACACACAATGGGCAAAGCGAGTAGCTTCTTCAGTTCAGCTTCGTGATCCTACCCTAGATATTGAACTTCATTTTGACAAATAGCCAAGCAATGACTAAATTCTTTCGAAATATTCGTCAAAACTCATTTATGGAAAACAAAACGGGGAAGTATTTGAAATATGCCATTGGAGAAATACTTTTAGTCATTGTAGGTATATTAATCGCTCTTCAAATCAATACTTGGAACGACAAAAGGATTGAAAGGAAAGAATTGAACATTTCTTTGCATTCGATGATCGATGAGTTAAATCAAAACATCCAGTTCCTTGAAGTGGAAAAAGCAGACAAACAAAAAAGGCTAGAAACACTAGACAAATTAGGAGCTGGAAATTGTTCGGATCAAGAACTTAGGCACATTGTCTTTGCAGTTAGCGACGAAATCAAATCAAAAGAGTTTGCCACCATCTATCTATCCCTAAAAGAAGAAAAAAGAATTCGCTTGATTTCATCTCCGGAACTACGCAACGAGATTACTTCGTTTTATGAATATGAACTGGCCAGTATACGGGATGCCAATACCTGGCATGAAAAGTTTGTTGGTGAGAACATTGACCCCTATATCCTGGAGTATATTCCCCTCGACAATAATATTGAAACCGACCCTGAAATAATCAATAAACTGCTGAGTCAATTGAAATTCAAAAACATTCTATCAACTCAAAAGATGATATACGAGGGCTATATCTCTCGCAATGAAAAGGTGACTCAGTTGGCTCATGATCTCAAATCAGCTCTATCTTCACATTTGGATAAATAGCGAAAATCAAGTTCGTATCACCAATGACAGCTGATAAAGACGCAGCTCACTAAAATTAGCGCTTTGCTCTTCATGTGGTAATCGCTACTCAAAATAATCTCCAATTTCAAAGAAGGCCTCGATAGCGAGCACTTTGATCATTTGGGTTATATTGCCCAGAACAAATTGAACATATCATGACTAGATACATTATTCTAACCGCAATTGCTGGGTTTAGCATCCTTTTTTTGAACTCTTGTAAGGGCCTAACCAACAAGGGTTGCACCGATCCCAGAGCATCAAACTATGACAGCGATGCGCAAGAAGATGATGGTTCGTGTGTGAATCCGACGAATCCGTTGGTGACAATTGACTTTACTCATGTAGTCGGCTCACAACCCTTGGTTCTTGAAACCAACAACTACATCTGTTATCAGGGTCACGAATACAATGTCGATGTACTCCAATACGTCATTTCTGATATCAAACTATACACCAACACATCACATGTCGAAATAATTGAAGGAGCATGGTTTGTAGATGCGTCTCAGACATCTACAATGACCATTGATCTTGGTCTGGTTGCTGGCTACAAATACCGCGGCATTGGATTTACATGGGGACTCAGCACCACCGACAACGTAGAAGGGGCTTTTACGTCGGGTGATGGCCTCACAATGGCATGGCCCTCCAACTTGGGTGGTGGCTACCATTTCATGAAAATGTCGGGCGAGTTTGACTCCATGAACAGCGGTTCTTCTCTAGAACCATACGGGCTCTATGTAGGGAGTTTGTTTAATTCCCAACTAGAATTGGACCAGCAAAACTCATTCGAATTAGGACCACTGTATCCTTCGTTTAGTAGCGGCCTTAGCAATGGGAGTCCTGACAGCTATAACTTTGAAGTATCATTTGATGTGGATGGATGGCTGGACAATCCTTATATCTACGATTTTGAAGCACACCCAAATTCGCAAATTGACACGGATGCTCAGAATCAGCTAAGGGAAAACGCAAAGGAAAACGTCTTTGAGCTTTCAAGCTTGGTAGCAAATTAAAGCGCAGCTGAAATTTCTGGCCTCTCAGTTTTAGTCCAACTGCACCAAAACCTAAGTGAATCAGACCTTTTCATATATTGCTTAGCTAAGAAATTCATATCGGGATGGGAAAAAAGAGCTTTTCATTCCTCTACTTAGAAACATAGCCAACCAAATCAAGATAAAATGTCCAACGCGCAACAATCTATTCGACTAATCGGGGTAAGTTTTCTATTTCTACTGTCATTGTCTGCTCAATGCCAATGGGAAATCATCGGTGGTAACGACACTTATTTTGTGCCTGATGGGAGTTCATCTATGGTTCAAAATTTAGAATTTCATCCAACGACACAGGAGCCTTATGTGTTCTTTCGTGAGCACATTGTCAACGAAGGAACCGGAGTATCCTTCATGAAGCACAATGGAACTGCCTGGGAAGAGATTAGCATGATGTTCGACGTCACAGACCTCATTTCGAGTGACATCTTCGATTTCTACTTTCGAGATAACGGAACTCCTGTCGTATGCTATGAGCAGTCATTTTACGACACCGAAGTGGGCGGTTACGTCGACTATTCTAGGGTTGTCGAACGCATTGGAACGGAATGGCTCGAAATTATGGGAGTCGACAACATTCCTATTGATGATCATTATTTCGGGGCGACGGAAATGAGAATGCTTCCTCATCCGCAATCGACCGATCCAGTATTGGTAGGAAGCAGCGAAAACACCAGTATCAATGGAACTACAACGCTTGTTACCTATTTCAACAATGGGGTATGGGAATACTTGGGGGACGATGATTTTGGAGCTTTTAGAGGGAATACCTACGACATGGACTACAATTACACAACGGGGCACCCTTACGTAGCCACTTTTGGAGATTTTGCCGACGGTGACCCGCAAATCATGGAGGTCTGGACATTTAATGGCGATTGGCAGTCGCTGGGTGACCCGGGGTTCACTTTAATTCCCCTTACCGATTTTCGCCTACGAGTGAGTCCGGTGAATGGCGATGTATTTGTCATGGCGGAAGAGAATTACGACAACCCAGACAATGGGCAAGTTGTGACACTTCGTGTGAGCAAGTGGAATGGTAGTTCATGGGAATTGCTGGGCACGCCCGATGAAGTGTTTGCTCAAAACACTGTTGGTTATGATCTGGAAATCCATCCTGTTTCAGGCGAACCATATATCTGCTTTAAAGATGGAAATGCACCCGGAAACCCGGGAATGATCAATATTAAACGATGGGACGGCTCGGCTTGGCTTAATTTGGATGATAGCGATTCTCCTATGTCCTACGGCGATGGCTTGGATTTGGAATTTCAACCTGGCACGAATTATCCCTACATCATCTCAAACAATGGCCACCTAATTCGCTTTGTGCCTACCTCCACGAATGCCCTAGAGCAAGAAAAGGACCAGCCGTTTCAAGTCTATCCCAATCCAGCAACGAACCTTGTCACTTTTAGCGAAACCCTCGACGTAGTCGAAGTTTATAATTCAAAAGGTCAACAGGTTCTCCACCTATTGAATGCCAAATCAATGGATATTCGTTCGCTTGAAAGCGGTCTATATTATATCCGCTCTCAGCATCCAAATGGCAGCTTGATCACGGAGGAATTTGTTAAGTTGTAAAACTGAGGCGATTGCTTCCCTCTACTTCTATTAATGCTGGGATAAATCAACTTTTGGTGGTCCTGGGGGCAAATACTTGGTTGGTATTTAGGATGCCCCTTCACTCGGTTGTTGTCTGATCAACCTATTTCCTCCCCAGCCCCTTCCACTGCGTTGTGGATTAAGGACGTATATATCAACGCACAGCACGTAAATTTCGCACCTTACTAGTTCCCACATGCCTTAATCTTGGTAGCTTCTGCGGCGCTCATGCGCAAGCCATTTCGATTGGTTTGACTTTTCGTCATAAGTCAATTCCAAATCCTCTATTTTAGCCGACCTTAAAACCAAATCCAATGAAAAAATACGGCTACCACTTTCTCTTTATCGCTTTACTTCACATATTGTTCCTCGGTGATTGTTTTGCACAAACACAACAGGGAATGGATATCGACGGAGATGGAGCCAATCATTATGCTGGAGTTGTTTCCATGCCAGATGCCAATACTATTGCTGTCGGAGCACCAATTAACACCAGCGAGATTTTAAATAACCCTGGATATGTTAGGGTGTTTACGTGGGACGGGGATGCGTGGGTGCAGCTAGGACTAAACATTGTGGGCGAAGCCAATAGAGACCAGTTTGGATTCTCAGTTTCCATGCCCAATTCAACTACTCTTGCCGTCGGAGCTCTAGGTAATGATGGTACCGCAATAGACGCGGGTCATGCGAGAGTTTTCACTTGGGATGGGACAGCATGGATTCAAAAAGGAATGGACATCGATGGTTTGAACTTGGGAGATCAATTGGGAACGACCATTTCTATGCCCGATGAGAATACGGTCGCAGTCGGCGCAGTGCGAGAAGATGTAGGAGGTTCGAACTCGGGCAGTGTTCATATTTTCGAATGGGATGGCAACAATTGGGTTCAAAAAGGGACAACCATAGGCGGGGTTGCCACTGAGGACCTTTTTGGAAGTAGTCTAAGTATGCCTGATGCAAATACAGTAGCAGTAGGTGCGGCTTCAAACGATGGAAACGGTAACTCTTCCGGGGAAGTGAGAGTCTTCGAATGGAACGGATCAGGCTGGATGCAAAAAGGAGCTGATCTCAATGGAGAGGCTGCCATAGATAGATTTGGCCAATCCGTTTCTATGCCTGATGCTAATCATTTGGCCGTAGGAGCAATGTACAATAGCAATAACGGAGAGGATGCCGGACATGTCAAAATGTTTGAGTGGGACGGTGATTCCTGGATCCAAAAAGGGAATTCCATTGAGGGAACTGCCGGTGAACAATTGGGTTATTCCGTTTCCGCTCCAACTCCCGATGTGATCGCTGTTGGCTCAAATGCTAACTCAGACAATGGAGAATATGCTGGTCAGGTCAAGATCTATGAATGGAACAATAACTCATGGATTCAGAAAGGAGTGGCCATTGACGGAGAGTCGGCCGGTGACACATTCGGTTCTTTTATATCAATGCCCACCCCAGGAGTCTTTGCCGGTGGCTCCAAAATTAACAATGGAGGAGGATCACGTTCTGGACATGCCAGGGTGTTCACCTTTTGTAGTGCTCCTTCGACTGGAATAGATACGCAGACAGCTTGCGATGCCTATACCTGGATCGATGGCAATACCTATTTTAGCTCTACCAATACGCCTACATGGACGCTATCCAATGCATTGGGTTGTGATTCTATCGTTACCCTCGATTTAACGATGAACTATTCCTCGACCGGAACCGATGTGCAATCGGCCTGTGATTCATACACTTGGATAGATGGGAATACCTACACCGCCACAACCAACTCGCCAAGTTGGATATTAACCAATTCAGTGGGCTGCGATTCACTGGTCACACTGGACTTAACAATAGGCAGTTCTTCTACAGGGGTTGACGTCCAAACGGCTTGTAACACCTATACTTGGATAGATGGTAATACGTACACCTCTTCAACCAACTCTCCGAGCTGGATATTAACCAATTCGGTGGGATGTGATTCTTTGGTAACTCTGGACTTGACAATAAGCAATGAAACTACAGGAATAGATGTGCAATCGGCTTGCGACACGTATACTTGGATTGATGGCACGACCTATACCTCTACAACCAACACTCCAAGTTGGACATTGACCAATGCAGCAGGCTGTGATTCATTGGTAACTTTAAATCTGACTATAAACAGCTCTTCATTTGGAATAGATGTTCAATCGGCGTGTGACACGTATACCTGGATAGACGGAAATACCTATACTTCTTCCGACAATTCTGCTACACATACTTTAATCAATGCTGCAGGATGTGACTCTATTGTCACATTGAACCTAACAATCAATACGGTCAGCGCATCCGTGTCGCAAGATGGCGCAATATTAAGTGCCGATGAAAATGGTGCCTCATACCAATGGCTAAATTGTCCAGAATTGACCCCCGTCGATGGAGCGACGGAACAAACGTATATGGCTACTGAAAATGGCGACTACGCCGTACTAGTCAACAATAACGGGTGTTCCGAAACTTCGGATTGCTTGACAGTGACAATCACGGGGATAATTGAAAATGATTTTGGTCCTGGACTTCTGCTCTACCCCAATCCGACAGTGGGAGATTTTTCGATCGACCTCGGAGAAGATTCTCAATTCGCGAAGATTACCATAACAGATTTGAGAGGAAAAGTACTCATGTCCAAATCGTACAATGATCAATCCATCCTGAATATGGAACTGGACGAACCAGCTGGAATTTACCTCGTACGAATTGAATCGGATGGTAAGAAAGCTGTTGTCAGATTGGTAAAGGAGTAACTCATTGGCAAAAGCTTAAGTTCTAAAGTAGTTCGCTAAGGGTCATGATTCATTGGAATGCGCACTGGACAATTTCTGGTGTGGCAGTCTCTATTGGTTCGTTATGTGAATTCATTCCAGTTATTTGTTTGACTGAGAAGCCTTACAATTGATATGAAAGAAGGTCATGTGTTAGTTTTCCGCAACTGGCAACCCACCCCATTGGCATTCCTATTATTGCCACAAAAAGCATTCGACGACATCCAGAATTCCTGAGCCAAATAGCTATGGCCTGCGGCCACAGTAATCCTCAAATAGAATAAAGCTAGGTCTGCCTATATTTACACCCAATTAGTCAACCAACGAACCGCCACAACAAGATGACCAAGAGACGCCTCCTCCTTTTTCTAATGATCCTTGGAATTTCAACAGTTTTTGGATTCAAAATGGTTCCGGACACCGAAAAGTGCAACGATATATTCACGATATACTTGGTCAGACACGCAGAAAAAGATCTATCGGGAAGCCATGCGGGAAACCCACCGCTTACTGCATGCGGAGAAGAACGATCTGAGTATCTTAAGCGCTTTTTGAGCGAGGTTCACCTTGACGCTGTTTATAGCACAGACTACACGCGCACTTTGAACACGGCCCTGCCGACCGCCAAGTCGAAAGGCCTGGAAATTAGGCAATACGACGCAGCCGATCTTGAAGGCTTTTCAAAGTTATTGATGGAACGCAAGGAAGACGCACTGGTTGTCGGACATAGCAATACAACTGGTGTTCTAGCTGGTCTTTTGGCAGGTGAGGAGATTGGAGAATTTGATGAGTCGGTCTACAACCGCGTTTATCAGGTCGTTATCCACAAAAAGAGCAGTCGGCTTCATTTATTCCACACGGCCTTTGATTGTGGCGATTAAGGCATCTTGCTTGTCGAACAGGTTACAAACAATTGCCGGTAAAGCGATTTGTTATTTCTTACCTTTTAATCGTATTTTCAGAGGCTATTACTAAAGCCTCCTGCAATGAATATGAAATCACTACTGGCACTCGCTTGCCTAATTTCTACCTACAGTTTTTGCTCTGCGCAAACCGTCGACATTGACAACTACTCTGTAAATGCGATCGGTCAAGTCCAATTGTCAATACAAGCTCAAGCCGATAAATATTACATGCTACATGCACAACATGGCCCTGATTTCAACTGGGTGACTTCCATGACCATGGGTGTGGATGGTACGATGGTGATATCTGAACCTGGAGGAGCTTATCCGTTGGAAAATTATTCGATCACCGAACATGATATTGCCTCTCCCGATGATTGGGATGGCGACGGGATTGATGACGTGACCGAGCACAACAATATGCCTACCGACGCCCCGATCAACTATGCGTATGCCGTAGATTTCATCGATGGAGCCACTTCTATTCCCGATGCTGAAACTTTTTTAGAATTGGCAACGGTCAACAACGTGGGCTGGGCACCATTCTTGGACGGACAACTCTATGTGAAGTTCGGAATTCTTGACAGAGACACGCCCGAGCCGAAAGTGTATTTCATCAACAGCAATACCTACACTATCCACGCGACTTTTTTCAATGCCATTGGTGCAACAGTTGATGGAGACGATAGCTCAGGAGAGATCGTTTTTAACGCCAACGATATTTTGCCAAATGGCGTGATTGGAAGTTATTCGTTCAACTTCTCTTTTGGTGATGCATACAACTTCGAGGCTACGCAGCGAACTTATGAATTGCTGGCGGCCAACATGCCTTTCCTTCAAAACAACATGAACCACTTTATCGGACAGGCCGATGAGAATACACACCTCACACAGTATGCCGATGACTTTGTTGGCTCTAGAATTGAAGTCGTATTGGAATCCGATGTCTTTGCCGATATCAATTACATCCCATTTCACGAAGCCGAAGGCTACGGTTTTTTCCGTCACATGTCACTTGATGAAACCCCTGGAAGCAGAGATATCGTGATCTACGACGCGTTGCCAAATTCATTGCCGCGTGTAGGTGGAATAATCACTTCGGTCATTCAAACTCCCTTATCACACGTTAACTTAAGAGCTATTCAAGACGATGTGCCAAATGCCTACATCGCCGATCCCCTTTCCATCGACTCCATTGCGAGTTTATTGGGTGGCTACATTTATTTCAAGGTAGAGAACGAGCAATTTCAAATCCGAGAAGCTACTTTGGATGAAGTAGATGCATGGTATGAAGACATTCGACCTACCGAACCGCAAATTCCAATTCGAGATCTAAGTATCACCGAAATCATGCCCTTGGATGATATCGAGTTCGAAATGTCGGCTGCTTTTGGAGCAAAATGTTCCAACGTTGCCACCATGAGATCATTTGATTTTCCCGATGGCACCATCCCCGATGGTTTTGGAATTCCATTTTACTACTACGATGAGTTTATGCAGTACAATAACTTCTATCAAGAAGCGCAAGTCATGATAGACAATCCTGCTTTTCAAACAGATATAAATTTCCGAATTGAGCGCCTCAAAGACTTTAGAGACGACATCAAAGATGCCCCTATGCCGCAATGGATGATGGACGACTTGCAAGCCATGCATGATGATTTTCCAGTAGGAACAGCCGTTCGCTGCCGATCAAGTACCAATAACGAAGACTTACCCGGATTTAGCGGTGCGGGATTGTATACCTCCAAAACCCAACACTTAGACGAAGGACATATCTCCAAGTCGATCAAACAGGTATATGCCAGCATGTGGAATTTCAGGGCCTATGAGGAAAGAGATTTTTTCCGCGTTGATCACTTTGTCGCCGCCATGGGCGTACTGTGCCACCCCAATTTTGAGGAGGAACACTCGAATGGCGTAGGAATTAGTATAGACCCCATTTACGAGACCGACAGTACCTACTACCTCAATACACAAGTGGGCGAGTCCTTGATTACCAACCCCGATCCAAACGCAGTTCCCGAAGAAATTCTGTTGTACCAAAATCCTTCGGAAGCTGGTGGCTACCTCGTGTTGAGATTGTCCAATTTGGTAGAGCCAGGCGAACTGGTCATGGACCAAGAGTACCTCGATCAAATGCGCGACTTTTTGACTGTCATCCATGGTGAATTTGCCGTACTGTATGACGTTGTAGGTGCCGAAGGATTTGGAATGGATATCGAGTACAAGGTCACAGCCGAAGATCAATTGGTCATCAAGCAAGCAAGACCTTGGGTTTCGTTTTGGTCTGATATAAATTCCAACTACGATCTCGGAGCAACAGCCATTGTTGAACCACAGTCTTCATCCACCCTCGGAAGCAGCGAGCTCGTAACAACAACCATTGCCAATCAAGGATTGCACGATATGAGCGATTTTGATATCGCGCTGGTGGTCGATGGTGAATTGATGGAAACCATCAACATTACCGATACCATTCATCCGTTCAGCCAAGCCGATTTCCAGTTTACTGTTCCTCAAGATTTTTCAGCCATTGGCGACTATAACATACGAGCCATCGTTACCGATCTTGAAGATGAATACGGTAACAACGACACTTTGGACGTTGTTTTGAGCAAAGTCCACGCGTTAAATGGTGAGCTTTCCATTGGGCAACTCGATGTAACTTGTGATGATACGGTCGAATTAAATGCCCTCATTTCCAACCAAGGAGAGAACACCATCACCGAGGTGCAAATTGAAGTCATGGTCAATGATTTGGTCGTTGACCTGATCGATGCGTCCGTCAATATCCCATTTCAGCAGCAAGGATCAGTTGAAATTTCGATCTCTGATAATCTTGAAGACATGGTCAACGACATCACCTTGAATCTGCTAAGTGTCAACAACGATGCCGACGAAGATGTAAGCGACAACTCGGCTTCTACCACGACAACGCTTGATTCCGACTATGACTTTATTACTTTGGTTATCAACGCCGACAACTACCCACAAGAAACTTCTTGGGAGTTGTATGACGAAGGGGCCAATCAAACCATAGCCAGTGGGTCGTTAGATAACAACACGGATGTATTTAGCGAAGAAATTTGTGTGGACTACGGCTCTTGCTTCTCCTTTACGGTGTATGATTCGTATGGTGACGGAATATGCTGTGCTTATGGGATAGGTGATTTTCTAGTTCTAAATTCTTCTGGCGAAACAATCGCAAGCAACAACGGTGAATTTGATTACGAAGCGACCGAATTCTTCTGCCCGGATGGAACAGGATGTGGTATTGACGCCGATATTAACGTGACCAATACAAGTAATTCAACAGCCACCGATGGCGCTATCACTATTTACACGGATTCTGGCGTGAGTCCATTTCAGTACAGTATTGACGGTGGAGAAACATTCGAAGACTCCAACTCATTCCCTGATTTGGCCCCAGGCAATTACGATGTAGTGATTCTAGGTGCTACCGGTTTGTGTTCGTACGAGGAAACCGTAAGCATCGAAGCCTGCGCATTTACCTCAGCCGATATTGTAGCCACCAATGTATCCTCTGTAGTTACTGCCAATGGTTCGATTGAGATCACCCCCACTTCAGGAGTTGGACCGTATCAATACAGTATCGATGGCGGACAAAATTTTGTCTCTACCAATGTATTTCCTAACCTAGCCGTGGGTACCTACAATGTCGTCGTCGAAGACGCATCGGGGGTCTGCCCATTTGAAATCGGCGTGCCTATCTTAGTTGAAGGAGGCGTAAGCGTTGAAGACATCCACGATGCGCTGTCAAATGGAATGAAGATTTATCCGAATCCGACCGACAACATGATCAACGTAGAGATCGATTCGTATTCTGCTGAAACGGTAATCATAAAAGTGTACGACCATTTGGGAAGAGAAATTCAAACCCGTTCAATAGCCAAGGATGTCGCCAAGAAAACTACACTGTCTCTTGAAGGTTATGGTTCCGGAGTTTATTTGGTCAGGTGCTATACAAGTACGTTTGACAAGTGCTTTAAAGTAGTTAAACTTTAGCCCTCGTTCGCTCAGCATATTTAGCGATAAACGCAAATGTTGTTGATCGTCCAAAGCAAGAGCTTCAGTAGTAGAACGGATATTGCATCGGCTTATAATGGATAGGCCCTTGCAATGAATTCTGCTTGGAGGGCTACCTCTCCTACCGCGTGAAAGCAATATGGCATAGAACAAGTTGGCGTGGTCATTGAACTCCTCAACCTTTCGTATATGTGCCGCCTGCAGATAAATTGGTAGGACTTCCTTGCATGCAGACTTATCGTTTCATAAGTTCGCCATAGGCTGTGAATAGCACAGTTGTTCAACTACACCGCGGACCTACCCTCCTCCATGATAAAATTCTTCCGAAAAATTAGACAGACTATGCTCGAGCAAGGAAAGACTGGAAAGTACTTTAAGTATGCTATTGGCGAGATCTTCTTGGTCGTCATTGGTATTCTCATCGCCCTACAAATCAACAATTGGAATGAGCAACGGAAGCAGAGCAACTTAGAGCAAGACTATCTCTATGCCCTGAAAATGGAATTTGAGAACAATGTTCTTGAAGTTGATCGGGTCATCAAATTGAATAACAAACTATTCACAAATGCCAAGGAACTTTCATTGTATACCGGTGTCGAAAATCCAGACATTTCGGAGGAAAGATTTGGCCAATTGTATTTTGATGTTATCAATTCCGAAGTCCAATATCGTCCTGGATCTGGCGTATTGAACGAAATAATAAGCTCTGGCAAGCTCAACCTCTTTCAGAACAAGGAACTAAAAAATGCTTTGGCCGCACTGGATGGATTGTTGCTTAAAATTAGGTTTCAAGAAAACGAAGAACTGGCTATCATGCGAGTTGAATTGATTTTTCTGGGACAAGACCACATGGGTTTACGACGCATGGCCAACGATGCGTACGGCGAGATGTTCGGCTTGGACAGAGGACAACATGTACAGAGCAACCTCTCTATGCTCCAATCGATGCAATTCGATAACCGGCTCGTCGGATTCATTTTTACCTCGGGTTATTTGGATGGCAGGTACAAGGCCCTCAAAAAACAATTGGAATTAATTATTGAGATTATCAATGCTAGCATGTTAGAGAACACCTAAGGACAAAGGCTTTCGTATTTAGCTGTGATCCATTGCACATTATAAATACAGACACCGGTTCTCGGTCCAGTTTAGCAAGATCATTATCGATCTTACATCTACAAATTCCCCGAACGCGCTCATCTTTCCCATTTGCACGCATGTGCTAAAAACCGAATAGCCAAGGAAATACTGAACAACGCGTGATGTACAAACCAACTAAGTCTACGAGCCAACAAACCAGACCTCTATCTCAATAACCTTACTACCTTTGATGCCTACTGACCTTTTTGAATTCGTGTGAAGAATACCAGATTACGCACGTTACTACGAAAAACAAACCATGCCAAATTCAATCGTATTTTTAGGTGCTAGCGGCGCTGTCGGATCAGCAACACTTCAGCAACTTCTCCACTTTCCCGATATCGTGAAAATATTGCTATTGGGACGGCGTGAGATTGATGTTGCGGCTCAACAAAATGTGGATCAGCAGCAAATTGACGTGACAGATGCTACTTCGTATGAGGGCTATATCGTGGATTTTAATACGGCCATTTGTACACTTGGTGTGGGCCAACCTTCGAAAGTGAGTAAAGAGGATTTTGTGAAAATCGACAAAACCGCCGTGCTAGACTTTGCGAAAACATGCAAATCCAAAGGGGTGAACCACTTTCAACTCTTGTCTTCTATTGGGGCCGATGCCTCGTCAAGAAATCATTATTTGCGCACGAAAGGCGAATTGGTGCAGGCCTTGGAAGAGCTTCACTTCGACCGACTGAGCATTTTTCAACCGTCGATGATCCTCACGCCTACCAACAGATACGGATTTTCGCAGGCTATCGTGCTCAAAGTGTGGCCCCTGTTAGATTTTATCCTGCTAGGAAAAGCTAAAAAATACCGCGGCATTCTAGTTGAAGAACTGGGCAAAGCCATAGCCAACAATATACGTACACATAACACGGGGACTGAATACCTACAATACGATCAGTTCAAAAGTCTCGCCCATGAGCATTGAATCCCGTGCACAATTCGCTAGTTAAAAGTCTGCTCCAATGAATTATAATAACAAAACATTCCGACCTATCGAGCAATCTCCGAATGGCGAGACTAGTTCGGACACGATTTTTACGTACCGACAAAAAGGAAATATCCTGACATCCGAGTATCATGGCGGACAAATCGTGCGTGGGCATTTGATTGGACTTGTAGATAAAGCTGGCAACATTGAAATGCGCTACCACCAAGTCAACACCAAGGGAGAATTGATGACTGGAAAATGTAAATCGCACCCCGAAATACTCGCCAATGGTAAAATCAGACTCCACGAAGAATGGCAATGGACTTCGGGTGATGCTTCAACGGGAAAGTCTATCTTGGAGGAGGTTTAGCACATTTTTATAATTATACTATTCATGCACAAGGCAAATGAGGAAACGGAATGGTGAAAATTACATTCGGTCGTAAGATGGAACTTTGAGTATTCAAATTCGAACATTTTCCTCGGGCAGTTTGTGACCTTTTATCACCAATTCA
>JADFAK010000138.1 GCA_015665315.1 Flavobacteriales bacterium
TCAAATTATTCAAACCAGTATGCGACCGAGACAGAAGACGCTTCTGTGCCAGCTCCTGGATGTGGTTACTATCAAGGAGCCGACGTATGGTTCTCTCTTATCGTTCCACTTAGTGGAGAGATGGTTGTAGACCTTGATCCGGGAACGAATGTAAATCCGAATTTGGCCTTGTACACCGGAACATGTGAGTCACTTGCCCTTTATGTGTGTGACGATTCTAGCAGTGACAACGGAGGTTTTGTAGGCAAGCTAGTCATCGACGATATTTCCTTGGCCGGAGAAACTGTTTATATCCGAGTGTGGAATAGAAGTTCGGTGAACGGCGGTACTTTTGGAATCTGCGCGTACGACCCTTCTGCTTGTGCGATAGGTACTATTAGCGTAGGCACGCAAACGTCTTGCATTCCTGGGACTAACTTTTATACGCAAGAAGTCACGTTTGAGTATGTCAACGAACCTGTAACGGGAACGGTACTTCTAAACGGACAATCATTCTCGATCGATGGTTCGGCGCAGACGGTTGTACTCACGAATTTGTACTCCGATTTCGCTCCTGTAGACCTAGAAATTAGCTTTTCCGATGCGCCTGGTTGTACGGCCACAGTTCCTTCTGCTTGGATAGCTGCTGAACAGTGCTGTGCTGGCGACCTCAACGGAGACCAAATTGTCAACGCTTCCGACTTGCTTATTTTCCTAGGCGGATTTGGTTGTACTGTTGATTGCGAACATGATATCAATGGAGATGGTGAAGTCAATACGGAGGATCTTCTGTTATTTCTTGGAAACTTCGGACAAATTTGCCCATAATTACCTTTCATGGGTATAGCTACAGTGAAAAGCAAGTCTTTGTAAAAAGGCTTGCTTTTTTTGTGAGCTAGCCCGGCCTTGAAGTTTTAGGAACTTATTCTATTTTGGTGCTATGGGAGGTGAGAGTGGTTTTGGCATGATCGTGTCATTCAAGAACAATCGGGCGATGTTGCGCAAAAAGCGACTATTCAATGGACCTGGGAGCTTTGCATCGATCAAAGGAGCTTACCTCAGAGAAGCGGGAAGCCTAGATCATTTGAGACGGGCGACTCCGCAAGAACTCTTGGTTATTAGAGAAAAGGTGCGCGCTGCTAGTCGAGTGCGAACTATGAAAAGCATTGTGCTGACGGCCATTTTGGTAATCCTACTGCTTTCTATCTTGCTTTATCTCTTGAAGTAAAAGCTTTTCCGTGGCGTCCATGACTTTGCTCAAATCATATTTCTCTTTGACAACTTTCACTGCTTTCTGGCCAAATGCAATGCGCAAACGTTCGTCATTGCACAATTTTCTCACTTGCCCAACGAATTCATCCACGTTGTCGGGGGTATAGACCATTCCATACTCACCATGTCCCAAGATCTCGGGCGTTCCACTTGTATTGGTTCCTATTACAGCACCTCCCGCCGCCATAGCTTCGATGGTAACCATGCCAAAGGTCTCGCCAACTGAAGGAACCACACATATATCCACGGCCGAATAAAAGCGCTCCACATCTTCGATAAAAGGGCGCAGGTGCACGTATGTTTCAAGTCCCAATTCTTTGCTTGTGTCCACAAGGTGCTTTTCGTATTCCTGGCCTTCACCTCGGGTAGATTCCCCAACTAGCAACAGGTGTGCAGGAATACCCAAGTCATGCAATTTGCGCAACGCGCGGATAACAAAAAGCTGACCTTTAAGCGGATCAAAGCGGCCTATCACACCGAGCAACACACCTTCCTCTGGAACATTAAATGAATCTCTTGAACTGCTTTTAATCAGGTGGTTATCAATTTTTGACAAATCAATACCCAGCGGAATCTCATGAACGCGATTCATGGGCATACGGGTTCGCTCCGAGATCTGCCGGTAGAGGTAGGGAAGCAGCGTAATCCACACATCAATGCGCTTGAATCGAATGGTGTGAATTAGATCGCGTTTCGAAATCCCAAGTTGCATGGCTTGTTGGTACACCAGTTTTGGTCGGCATTTGGCTTTTTTACACGCAATGCCCACGGCACTCATGTCTTTTGTGTCGCTTATCCAGACGAGGTCCAACTGGTCTTTGTCGATTTGCGAAGCAATCTTGCGTGCGCTCTTATAATCGAAGGCTTTTTTATTCGCTCCAATATGAACTACAGGTACCTGGCCTTTAGAGGCTTCATCAAGCGGGGAGTTAGGCATGCAATACACCACACTTGTCCAGCCTCTAGAAGCAAACCACTGCGCGTAACGCAACATGTTCATTTCCAGTCCGCCCCAGCTTGTGGAACTACAGTAAAAGCCAATTTTGGGAAGTTTTTCCAGCACCTCTTAATGAATTAAAAGCGATGATAAGGAAATTGATGAAGGAATGGAAATGAAATGGGACTAAGCCACCTTGGATCGGTGCTTTCCAATAATTTCGTGCGCGGTGGTGATAAAATGTCGGGTATCTAGCGGTAAACGCATGTAATGATCAATAACGTCTTCGTTACCATTGGAGTCTGTGTCGCCAAAAACGATGAGTTCAATCTTTCTCTGTGCGTTTTTCTTTTTTAGGTAGTGGGCAAAAGTTCGTATATGCCCGTCCAGACTAAGAGAATTAGCCACAACAGCACACAAGTCAGGATTAGAAAGATGCGCATCTACATCCGCAACTTTGCTCACTGAAATCGCGGAAATACCAGACAGCTCAAGAAGTTCCACCAAGTTTTCTGCCAGCTCTTGCTGATTCTCTATGACCAAGACAAAGTTCATATGCCAAAAGTAAACCGCTTCTTCCCGTACTTCTATGACCTAGGTCAGAGTGGCAGTTTTTTTTAGCTTTCGCAGTATGACGAATCTCAAATATTCGTTGAAACAGCTACTTTATGACGAGCATTTTTGAATGATACTCGTTTTTATAGCTCAAGTTAATCACGCAAGCCTGTGGTGCTATGTGGCTTATATTCAGCCTTGCAGGCAAATGTTCATTCGGGTACACTGCAACTGTCCGTCCGTCCATAGAAATAATCTCAATATTGACAGATGAACCGGGTTCGCCCTGAATTTCAATGAAATCTCTTGCTGGATTGGGCCACACTTCGAATCGGAATGGGTCAGATATCTGATGAACGTCGGTCACAGGAGAATTGTCGTAGAGAATAACCAAATCATCAATCTCATCAACGCCGGTCATATCCATTATTCCATCGTTATTCCGATCGTGAAAGATGGCGCAGCTTCCCGCTCCATAAGCCTCGTAGGTTCGTGGATTCAAATACGTTCCATCTCCCATATTTTCGTACAGTGTGAATGTGACGTCAAAGTAGTTTGAAGAAACAAAGTCCAAATCGCCATCCCCATCCAGGTCGCCCAGATCAATTGCCAAAGGAAAGTCTCCTGTGCTGTAGTAAGTCGGCGCTCCCAATCCGCCCAAGCCGTCTCCAAGTTGAATGGATACATTCGCACCACCTGCGTTGGCCGAGGCAATGTCTAGATTTCCGTCGCCGTTCACATCTCCAATTCCTATCATCCAGGGATTGGAGTTGACACTATGACCTTGTCCTACCTCAAAGTTTCCTTGTCCGTCACCAATAAGAATAAAGATTTCACTTCCAGTATAGGTCGCAATGGCTATATCCATGATGCCGTCATTGTTAAAGTCACCCGCAGCGGCCGAAGTTTCTCCTGTGGAGCCTGTGTCCATAAATGTTGGATCGGCGAAGGTACCATCCCCATTGTTCTCGAAAAACCCAATGTCATCTCCATTCCGACTTGCCGTGACGATGTCGGCATAACCATCGGCATTCATGTCCAACACGGTGAGTCCGCGCACACCTAGCGATGCAGTGTAAACTGTCTCAGGTCCCAAAGAACCAGAACCATCACCAAAGAACACACTTACTTCAGGGCCTTGTGTACTTCCTGCCGCCAAGTCTATCTCACCATCCAGATCGAAATCGGCTCCCTCATTGGTTGAAGGCTTTGTCGATCCTGGCATGTCGATCAACTCAAAGGGATCGGGGTAGTTGCCATTTCCATCATTGAGTAAGATGCGTAAATCTTCTGAATCTTCGTTCACAACAACCAAGTCGCTCGACTCGTCGTTGTTCATGTCGCCTGCGTATGCACCGTAGCATTGAATGAAGACTTCCCCTGGCAGGCGCATTTCTATGATCTGTGTCTCCGGCATATCGAGATAACCAGCAAGCGTTCTAATCCAAAAGCTAAAGCCATAGCCGCTTTCCAGTGCATCACCGTTCTGGTTTAGAATATCATGTGTCAAATTCACCGAAACCCACTCACCTGAGAAGAATGCCCGATCGGCTGTAAAGGTCACTTCGGTCAGCTCACTATTCCATGTCAACTCACCCGTCATAGGTCCCGACCAGCGGCCAAAAACCTGAAATGAATTTGTGTTGACCGAAGCCGTATCCATGGCGGCATCAAATTGAACGAAGATGTCGGTTTCTGGAGTGGAGGTCAGCGAAAACGGATCAGGCAGCTTATCGGTGATGACTACTTGAGCCGATAAGGTAACTGGAATCAAACAGAGTAGAAGAAGTAGGTTTTTCATTTCGGTCTTGTTTAGCCTCCAAGTTAGCCGATTAATCACTTGATTCACAACACATTTTGATAAGCGGTACGAGCAAATTATTTGTTCTGCCGATTTGGGCGTACAATGATCTCACTGATGACCGCTGTTTCGCTGGTATTGATGGCGTGCAGAATATTCTCAGCTATGATTGAAGGACTCAGTCCTTCGGCAAAGTATCCTTTGTAGTCTTTGAGCAGGTCTTCGTTGGACGTCTGATCGATAAAAGCCGTATTCACTGCTCCCGGAGAAATGGTAGTTACACGGACTTCGTTGGCCAATTCAAGTCGAATGCTTTCAGAAATAGCAGCTACAGCCCATTTTGTGGAACAGTAGACACCGCTATTGGGAAAAACGTGATGGGCAGCGACCGATGCGATGTTGATGATGTGTCCTTTGCTGGCGCGAAGATGGGGGAGGGCGACGTGCAGACAGTTCAGTACGCCTTTGACGTTGGTATCGACCATGTTGTGCCATTCTTCAATCTTACCGTCGGCAAGCTTGTCGAATACTCCCAGACCTGCATTGTTGATAAGCACATCGATTGTTCCTTGTGCTTCAAATGCTTGGTCAATGGCCTTGTGGACCGAATCGTAGTCTTTGACATCACATTGGACGAGTGATGCGTTCGGAGAGTCAAATTCATCCGACAAACGTTCGATCGATCTTGACAATAGGCTCACCCGATGACCAGCATCAAGTAATAGTTTTGCGGTTGTTTTTCCGATTCCACTGCTTGCTCCAGTGATTACAATATGCTTCATTTCCTTCATGCCGCGAAGCTAATCTATTACGTACAGAATTTTCGTCATTTGCCCTTGTGGCTGATAAATCTTAACAGAATATAGGCCCGCTTTTAGGGATGAGGCATCGATGTTGTCGTAGGATGCTGATGGCGGTACTGAAAGGACAATCCTCCCCTGGGCATCGATAATGTCGACTTTGGTGATAGGTTGGTCTGACTGAATAGAGAATTGCTGAGCAGTTGGATTGGGGTAAATATTGATTGAGGGAAGGGCTTGCTCCAAGATGTCATCTGGAGAATCGAAGTGTGCGATGATTTCAATGTCGTGGTCAACTAGAAAAACCTGAATGGGATCAAGCGGGTCGTCCAAAACAAGATCGCCACTGAGCACTTCCCAATTGATAAACTCGTCGGCACCATTCACTGCCTCCAAGGTCATTTCGTAGCTGCAATCCGAGGCGAGTTGGAAGGGTAGATCTTCGCTATCGATCGTTGTGGAGTTGGCGATTATGCTACCGTCGCCATTGGCCATTAAAAGCAGATTCAAATCTCCGCTAGGTGTTGACGACCAGCAGCTATCGATAAGTGCTGAAATGACATTGTCACAACGTGCGTCAACGAAATCTCGGGTCAATTGAATGTGATCCTGCCATTCTTCCACTGATCCTCCCCATCTATCGACATGTCGGGGCATTTCAGGTAGCATGACGTTCTCAATGCTGTCGATAAGGGCATGCATGTACTCGCAGGAGAAGTAGGAATCGGCGAGCTCGTGGTAGCGTAGGGCAAACTGACTTTCAAATTGAGGTGATTCGAAAAGTTTGTTCATCAATGGTACATGTCCGGCGCCACCTGGATCTCCGAGCAATTGGAAGTCACAGGGCCAAGCGGTAGGCGAAGTATCCGGAATACCTGTGAAGTTAATACCCCAAAAGACATAATCCATATCCCAAAGCGAATAGCGCCATTTTAGAGCTCCTCCGTCTGGATCGTAACCGCGCCACCACGAATTATCCCAATTCAACCAACTTTGGTTTACCACATATGAATTCAGAATATAGAAATCGGTAAAACTGCTAATTTCAATGCGATCTGTTATCCAGCCGTAGTTGTCTTCGGGACAAAGCGTGTTGTCGGCTATGAAGTCCTGCACTTCTTGCCATCCGTCATATGTGCCGTACTCGTTCCAAGTACCGCCCCACGTTTTAATATAATCCACGGATCCTTCGGGTTGATCGTAGTAAAAGTCGAAATAGTCCAAATCGTCCACTTTTTCGCGCATGGAGTAAAGTCCGCGATAGTCCCCATTCATATAAACAACGCAAAAGGCATCGCTTCGGGCGTCTATGTCCAAACCAGCTTTGATAGATAGCTGATGGCAAAGTACATCTCGCATGTGCGTGCTCTCGAAGGCACCCGGATAGTTGTCTGACCCTCCAGCTTTGAAGATCAATCTCTGGAATTCATCTCGATCCGTATTGTGAAAGAGCGGATATTCAACATGATGATCATGCCCCATCTCATCTTGGGTAATGAAATCGAATGACCGTTGACTATACGCATTCGAATCGCTACCGTGCTCATTTGTGTCACCATGGGCTTTTGAAAGCAGATTACCATCCTTGTCGAATAATTCCATGACGCCAATTTTATCTTCGTTGCCCCAGCTTCCTGATTCCATGTCTGTCCCCGAAATACAAACTACTGGAAGCGTTTGCACTCCTTCATCAATGAGGTAGGTGTTGGTTTCAATGAAGCTGGGCATGATGCCTACTTCGGAAGAGTAGGAGATTGCTCTGAGCGAAGTAGAAGTTTCGAGTGTAATTGGTCCTGTGTACTCGAAATCATCACCTGTCGGCTCAGATCCATCGAGCGTATAATAAATCGTGGTATTGGGATCGGTCGTGGAAATCGTCACAACCACCGACCCTGAATAGAACCCAGGAGGTTGATCTACTTCTGGCTTGCTAGCATAGCTCATCCCAAAACTTCCTGTATTTGCCTCGCCCAGGGTTGGAGTGGTACATATTCGCCATTCAGGACTACCATCGGTAATTCTTGCAAAGCTATGGTTCATTCTGTTTGCGCCTAGCTCTTCAAAGTCATAGTATTCAAGCACGATACCATCATTGTCGGCAAATACGATGTCTTCCCCTTCAGTTTGTTTAAGCTTGAAACTAGCGTTCAAACAACCGTATTCATCAGGAGAAAAGTCGCCCATTCCGCTAAGAACGACCACAAGGTAGCCCTGAGGCTCTAGGATAGTACCTGCAGGGAATGACCATTTCTGAGGGTCGTTGATGTCATCGCTTAGCCAATATCCCGACAAGTCCATGGCAGTGCCAGAGGGATTGTAGAGCTCAACCCAATCTTCAAATTCATCCTCCCAGCCCAATTCATCAAAGGAGAATTGATTGTAGTTTGCTGCAGAAAATTCATTGATCAATGCAGTTTGGGATGAAGCGAGGTGCGCCATTACCATCGTCAAACAGGTAAGGGTCAGTGGCAATAATTGTCTTAAGTAGATATTCACGGGTCCAGGAAATAGGTAGGTCCTAAATATAACCATCCCGATTTGCGCTCAGTAGTTTGAACGACGAGATATTGGCAACCCTTGGAATTTTTCGCAGACTATTTCTTCTTGAGCTTGATTACGCGAAAGGCGTTTAAGAGTAGAATGATAGGGTAGGACGGGTCGATTTCAAACCAGCGGTGACCGAAGTTGGGATTATCGGCATTTGCATGATGGTTGTTGTGATAGCTTTCGCCCATCATCAATACATCTAGGGGTAGGAAGTTCTTTGATGTATTGCTGACTTTGAAATTGGTGTATCCATATTTATGGGCGAACCAATTGATTACAGCTCCGTGAACGGGGCCCATCAAGAAATGTATCGGGAGGAAGAAATACATCCACCAAGAAGCATCAAAGTAAATGTAGAATGCAACATAGGCGGCTGCCCATGACAAACGTGTCGCGTAATGGCTGGCAAATTCATCGAACGCGCGCCAAGCAGGTACATTCAATCTAAATCGCTCTTCAATAACAGTTTCGTCCTCTACAATGTCGTTGTATATCGCCTTGGTGCGCCACATCATCTTGAATAGATTGTCATCATAGGTCGGAGAATGTGGGTCCTTTTCAGTATCGGCATATTCGTGGTGCATGCGGTGTAGAATCCCGTACGCATGAGCACTCAAATAAGAAGAGCCTTGTGAAACCCATGAAAGGAAAAAGAAAAACTTTTCCCAGCCTTTAGACATGGTAAACATAGCATGGGCACTGTACCTATGCAAAAAGAATGTTTGACAAAACAAAGAGAGATACCAGTGAATGAAAAGGAATAGAAATATTTCCATGATTATCAAGTCCTCAGAAATGCTTCTGAGAATGGTTTTTCAGGTGCGTATTTTGAGCCGCCAAAGTACACCAACTTAGGCGAAGAATGTGGCAATTCCTGAATTCTTTTTCCATGATTGTAAACAGGTTTTAAGAGTCTGCCAATCAGTTGTTTGTCGATCAACATATTCACTGGCTTCTGGTTGATAAGTTTTCTTCTATTTTATTATTGTCCTACAAACAGTATGGCAAAATCTTTCGATCATTGTTTTGAAAAACTGAAGTATTTTATTAGAACGTAATAACTTAGAAATGAAAGATGTTCTAATTATTGATCCCAACCACATTGATGGTATGATCAACGCAAAAATGATCACTCATTCGTTGGCTAGAACGAGGGCATTAAATTTCACAGGATTGCAAGAGGCGCTCGAGTTTTCTCAGAAGTATAATATTACTCCTAGCCTAATATTGGTCGACGATTCTCTTTCCGAGTTGATTTCCGAGATTCGCGAGATACTGGAAGGCTGTGATTCAAATTGCCAGATTCACCTCATGTCCGAATCGCAGCAAAAGGTTGTTGGAGCTACACTATCGAGCATAGAGAGTGATTCGCTGATAGATCATGTTAATGCTTGGCTTGGCTAAACCGAGCAATACCGTTTATTTTTCTCCTCCTTCCTTTTTCTGCGCTGGAGTAGGGTCCATTTTGTAGTTTTCCTTGTATTCGAGGAATCCGAGAATTTTTCTCGCTTCTTCGATGGAGTGCTTTCCACTCATGTAGCCAGACAAACCTTTGCTTGCTTTTTTGTTGAGTTGTTTGAGCACCAAGAGGGAGGCATTGGCAGCTGTCTTGATCGCGATTGGAACTCCACCACCTAGCTCGGCCCAATGTCCGCTCAAAAAGACGTTCTTCAAAGGAGTTTTATAATGCGCCACTCCGGCTTTGATATTGTCTTTTCCCGGTCGTGCGCCCATCATGGACCCATCGCGATTGCCAGTATAGCGCCAATGCGTAATAGGTGTGGCCACGTCGCAGTAGACAATGTGACTTTGTATATCGGTATTCATCAAGGCTTCAATTCGCTTGATGATAATGTCGGCATACCACTGTTTCAGTTCTTTATAGGCTTCTCCGCGAATCAACGTGCCATCTGGTCCTTTTTCACACCTCCAGTTGTCTTCGTAATCGAAATAAGCAGAGGTATATAAGGTAAGAGTTCCATGTCCTTCTGGAGCCAAGCTCTTATCTCGCGCGGTAGGGGCCAGGACTATTATTCCGCTGGTTTCTGGGTCTCCATTGGAGTGAGCTGATCGTTCGATTCCATCTTTCGAGAAGAAAACCATTTCCTCCCCAAATCCAATTGATTCGGCCGTACAGTCTAAAGCCAATGAAATCGTGCAAGAAGAGCTATAGATGTGTGCATCTTCCAGTTTCTTAATTTGTTTAGGACTCACGATCTCGCGTGGCAGCATTTTCTCAAAAAGTGCTTGCGCATCGCAGGCAGCAATGACAAACTTGCTTTTCACTTCCATCATTTCGCCCCGATGTTCAAATTGAACTGCGGTAGCTTTTTTTCCTTCTGTAAGAATCTTGGTGACCTTGCACTTGAAGAAAACATCGTTGTCGTATTCACTAACCACGTGCTCAAGCCATTCAGGAAATACTTGACTGCCACCCACAGGAGGTAGTTGAAAATCTTTATTGTATGCCCAAGCGATGGGAACCATGCACGACATCATGTCCATTTCTGAACAGAACACATCCATGAGCTTTTGATCGGTAAAGTATTTTTTTAGGCCTTTGACTATGCCTTCTTCTCCTTGGTATTTCAGGTAATGGATAAATGGAATGGCAAAGGCGAGCATGCGCAGACCGTAAATCGGCTTTTCTAGGAGATTCATTGTCTCCATGGTCCTGAAAACAGGGTCGTAGTTTCTAAAAGGTATAGCGAGCTTCTTCGAATCGTGGAAAAACTTGATAATTCCTTTCTCTTCATGAGGGAAGTCGGCAATCAACTGGTCCCGCAGTTCATCAGGATTGTTGGTGAGCAAATAGTCGAATGACTCACCTTTGTACCTACGAATGCGTTTTTGCTCTTCAGCTCGCGGGTAGTCATTACCGATAAGTCCAAATATCTTAGTAACCATTCCACCTGGTCCACACTGATTGAGCCAATGAATGGCCGAGTCAAAACGGTAGTCCTTGCGCCGGAATCCTGCTAGGTAGCCCCCAGGCCGACTGTCCATTTCGAGCACGCAGACCGAATGGCCCATGCGACTTAGAATTGCCGCAGATGTAAGGCCGCTGGCCCCAGCTCCAATGATGACTACATCATAGGACGGTTTAATTTCGAGATTCCTTGTCTTCCTTGTTATCACTTGCGCGGCGAATATAACGGATAAAAACTATCCTTCCTTGTCTTTTTAAAAAGCTTCATGTACCAATGAAAAAGCCATGATCGCGATTTGTGTGCAATCATGGCTTTTTTTTAAGCTCTTTTGGCTATTACTTGTTCTTTTCGATAGTAAGAGCGTCGTCTCTTGTAAGTTCCAATGTATGGCTGAACTCAAGGTCTTCAAACTCGGTCTCAACCAAGGTGCCATTCCAGTGGATCTCGAGTGCTGCAAATTGCATATCAGCGACTTTGGCCGGAATATGGAATTCCATTTTCACCTTCGTCTTTTTTCCCGGCTCCAAGATCTTTGTCTTATCTTTCATGTTGTCTGTGGAGAACATTCGCTCATTGTCACCAGCAGGGCACATAGATGGCTCGTTGCTGAGAACCAGACCAATATCGTTTCCAGTGTAGGTGCACTCGAATACAATTACAGACTCTTTGGTTTTTCTCTTTTCCTCGACGAGCGTAACTTTAAAGTTATCTGTTGTCAATGAGTTCGTAGATGCAGGAAGGTTGAACACGCCCGGATCAACAACTGTTCCTGTAGTAGGTAGTAAGCGAATCGCGCCATCAAACTTAACTGTGTATGAGTCACTTTTGTAGTTTGCTTCGCCACTTACCTTCACTGTGCGGCTTTTCGATTTTTTCGGATCAATATCCCACTCTCGTCCAGAGGCAGTGTATGTCGCGCCATTTGCCGTGAAAGTCACAACATTTGGATCGAAAAAGAGCCAGTCATCGGTTTTGTTTTCGACTTCAACTTTTACAAGGGCAAACTCGGTCTGACAGTGCATTTCCGAAAATGTAATCTTAAACTCATCCGTTTCTACAGCTTCAACAGCGGCATATCGCACTTCAAATCGGGGATCTGATTCCGGGATTTGCGCATCGCAATGGGTGGCTAGAAGCATGAGTCCAGCCAATAGGAATAAACTTAAATAGTTGGTGTTTTTCATGTTGTCATTTTTAATTTTAGTTGACTTCCTTGCAAAATGCAGACCAAAGATCTAATCTTCCTGCGAAGCACTAAAGATATCGACTAAAAATTATGAATAGGTGTTGGTGAATTATTCGGGTGCACCTTCGCATTTGCGCTTGTCGCTAGTCCCAAAAATAATTCACCTAAACACCTGATCACAAACAGCTTAACAAGCCGTAGTATACTACTTATCCCAAAAATGGATATCTATATTCTTTGGCTGGAACAAAGGTCTCTTTGATCGTACGTGGAGATACCCAGCGAACTAAGTTGAGATATGAACCTGCTTTGTCATTGGTGCCTGAGCCTCTTGCTCCTCCGAAAGGTTGCTGACCAACAACTGCACCTGTTGGCTTGTCGTTGATGTAGAAGTTTCCAGCGGCGTTTTCGAGTTTCTTAGAAGCCAAATCTATGGCGTATCGATCTCTAGAGAAAATAGCTCCAGTCAAGGCATACTCCGATGTCTCGTCGACCAAAGTCAAAGTCTCTTCGAATTTATCCTCGTCGTACACGTAAATGGTCATGACGGGGCCAAAAATCTCTTCACACATGGTGCGGAACTTAGGGTTGGTAGTCACAACAACCGTAGGCTCAATGAAATAGCCTTTTGACTTATCGTAATTTCCACCTGCAATTATCTCGGCGTCATCTTGTTGTTTGATGTGGTCAATATAACCTGCAATCTTATCAAAAGCTACCTCGTCGATCACGGCATTGATGAAGTTCCCAAAATCGGCTGGCGAGCCCATTTTCATCGATTTCACATCCTCCAATACGTGGGCTTTTACGGCCGGCCACAAGTTGGTAGGAATATAAGCTCTAGATGCTGCTGAACATTTTTGACCTTGGAATTCGAAAGCTCCACGGGTAATTCCTACGGCAACTTCGTCGGCATCGGCTGATTTGTGGACCATGATAAAGTCCTTACCACCCGTCTCGCCAACAATGCGAGGATACGATCGATACTTGGCAATGTTGTTACCGATAGTCTGCCACAAATGACGGAAGACACCCGTAGAACCAGTAAAGTGAAGGGCTGCAAAATCGCGGTGGTTGAAAACAACGTCTCCAGCATCTGGTCCGTCGACTACAACCATGTTAATCACACCGTCAGGAACACCTGCAGCTTTGAAAATTTCCATGATTATTTGAGCTGAATACACTTGGCTCTCAGCTGGTTTCCATACGATTACGTTACCCATCATGGCAGGCGCAGCGCATAGGTTGGCAGCGATTGATGTAAAGTTGAACGGACTAATGGCAAATACAAAGCCCTCAAGAGGTCGGTACTCCAATCGATTCCACATACCTTCATTTGAATCAGGCTGCTCGCCATAAATCTGCTGCATGTACATGACATTGCAACGCAAGAAGTCAATCAACTCACAAGAAGCGTCGATCTCAGCTTGCATAGCGTTTTTGCTTTGGGCCAACATGGTCGCTGCATTCATTCGTGCTCGGTACGGTCCGGCCAATAGATCGGCAGCTTTGAGGAAAATGGCCGCACGGTGCTCCCAAGGCAAACTAGCCCATTGTTCGCGCGCAGCGAGTGCCGCATCAATAGCTTGTTTCACGTGATCTTTCGTGCCCTTATGATAATGTCCCAACACATGTTTGTGGTCGTGTGGAGGAGACATTGGAATTTTATTGTCTGTACGAACCTCTTTCGAACCAATGTACATTGGAACATCAACAGGCTCCTGATTGTACATTTTGTCGTACGTATTTTTGAGTTCAATTGTCTCTGGCGAACCAGGAGCGTAAACTGTTACAGGTTCGTTTGCGGAAAATGGTACTTGATAAACACCTTTTGGCATGTCTAACGATTTTGAGTTAAAATGAGGAGCAAATGTACTTCGATTCGATGGTCTGACAAGGAACTTTTGTCATATTAGCTATACTTTAGTGGCTTAATCCTAACAATCCATTCCACACACATGAGCAATCAACACTTTCCGCATCTTTTCAAACCGCTGGATTTGGGCTACACAGAACTAGCCAATCGCGCACTTATGGGAAGCATGCACACAGGCCTGGAAGAGGCAAAGGGCGGCTTCGAACGTATGGCTCGCTTTTATGCAGAAAGAGCCGAAGGGGGAGTGGGCCTCATTGTAACAGGCGGTGTTGCGCCCGACAGGAATGGGTGGGTATCTCCTTTTTCGATCAAACTTACCACGTCAAGAGGGGTGCGACAGCATTCAATGATTACAGGGGCTGTGCACGAGGCAAATGGGAAAATATGTATGCAAATTCTACATGCAGGTAGATATGGATATCACCCCTTATGTGTAGCACCCTCTGCGATTAAAAGTCCGATTTCGAAGTTTAAGCCGCGCGAATTATCCAAAAGAGGAATCCGGCGAACGATCAACCATTTTGTACGCTGTGCCAAGTTGGCCAAAGCTGCAGGATACGACGGCGTTGAGATTATGGGCAGTGAGGGGTATTTGATCAACGAATTTTTGGTGACACCTACGAATAAACGTACCGACGAGTACGGTGGTTCCTACGAGAATCGCATGCGCTTTCCAATAGAGATTGTCGATCAGGTGAGAAAGGCCGTAGGTCCTGAATTTATGATTGTGTACCGACTGTCCATGCTTGACTTGATTCCAAACGGTTCGTCGTGGAGTGAGGTTGTGCAATTGGCCGAGCGAATTGAAGGTGTTGGAGCCACCATGATTAACACAGGTATTGGTTGGCATGAAGCACGCGTTCCAACAATTGCCACCATGGTTCCAAATGGCGGATTTACGTGGGTCACCAAGCGTATGATGGGGCAAGTAGGGATTCCTTTGATCACGACGAATCGCATCAACACCCCTGAAATTGCTGAAGATGTGCTTGCCAATGGCCACGCCGATATGGTGTCGATGGCCAGACCATTTCTGGCGGACGCCGATTTTATGAAAAAAGCCTTGGTCGGTGACAGCAAGCGTATTAATACATGTATCGCGTGCAACCAAGCTTGTTTGGATCACATTTTCCAGCAGAAGACCGCTTCCTGTCTGGTCAATCCACGAGCCTGTCGTGAGACCGAAATCAACACCGTCGTTAGCAGTTCGCCCAAGCGTATCGCTGTCATTGGAGCCGGTCCGAGCGGATTGTCTTGCAGCACTGAATTGGCAAAACGCGGACACCAAGTCGATCTATTTGAAGCGAGTGATGCGATAGGCGGACAGTTCAGAATGGCTTGTCAGATTCCAGGTAAAGAAGACTTTAAGGAAACGATAAGGTATTACTCGCAACTCATTCAGGATCTTGGTGTTAATTTATTGTTGAATACAAAAGCAACGAAGGGTAATATCGTTGGTAAATATGATGAAGTGGTCATATCCACCGGCGTTAATCCGCGAAAGATTAAAATTGAAGGGGCTGACAATCCGATCGTTCTATCCTATGTTGATGTCTTGCTTCACAAGAAACCCGTGGGACAGAAAGTGGCCATCATAGGGGCGGGGGGCATTGGTTTTGATGTCGCTGAATACTTGACGAAAGGAACGGAGGAAGCAACAACGACAGAGTTTTTGGAAGAATGGGGGGTAGATGAGGCATATAATGACCGTGGCGGACTCCTAAAGGCGCCAAAAAAGGTGCTTCCAAAACGAGAAGTAACTTTAATGCAAAGATCTGAGGGGAAATTGGGCAAGAAATTGGGTAAAACCACCGGCTGGATTCACAGAGCGGCGATTCGCAAGATGGGAGTTAAGACAATTTCGGGGGTAGAATATGTTCGTATCGGCTCCAACCACATAACATATCTCGACAGTTATAAAACGGATTTGCTCAGCGTTGACAATATTGTAATTTGCGCTGGTCAAGAGCCGAATCGCCTCTTGGCAGACGAGTTATCGAGCCTTGGTCAGCATGTGCATATTATTGGCGGCGCCCACGAAGCACGCGAGTTAGATGCCAAACAAGCCATAGAAGATGGAGTTAGGTTGGCCATACGCTTGTAACTTAGTTTAGTACAGTGATTCTGTGAAAAACTGCCTAATAAACTATGAGACGAGTAAAAAAAACTGTGCATGTGTTGCAGCATACACCTGTGACCCCAGCATCGGGCGTCGTAAACTGGTGTTTTGACCGTTTTCAAAACTTAAGTGTTGTCCGTCTAGACGAATCCCCCAGGTATCCTAAAATTAAGGATGTTGACCTGCTAGTAATCAATGGGGCCGAGGACTTCCTAATCGATCCCGAACATCTGACGAACGAAAAGAAGTTTGTCCAGTCGGCCATTGAAGGTGGCGTTCCTTGTTTGGGACTGAATATGGGGGCCGACGTACTGGCACATGCTTTGTCTGAAAAGAAGAGTAGAAAGTCCAAGGCCAAGCAAGGCTGGGATCAAATCACTTTTGTTGACGAGACCAAGTACCCAGCATTCAACAAAATGATCCTCAGCGAAATTGCCTCGATGAGCGGTTTCTACCACAGATCAAGAAAAAGTGTTCTTCCGACGGAATGTGTGCAAATAGCCAAAACCAGCGATGGAGACACGGCCGCTTTCTTGTACGACGATTATGTCATGGGCTTTTACTTCACGCCTGAGCTTAATCCGCACTCCATAACGACTTTAGCCAGTTACCACGATATTGTATTCCCCATTAGCGGCGGAGAAAAAAGAGAAAAGATCATTATACCCGATGATTTCGATAAGGGTAAGAGTTTGCTCGATCTTTCGCTCGACTACCTTATCAAACGCGGTAAGCACGCCAGATCAACTAAAAGGAAGGCTTATTAATCACCACCACGAGCGTATGAATTAGCTCTCTATCCTGTCTGTTTCGTGCTTGGTTTCCTCAACCAAATGAAAGACTTCTTGCTTGAGCTCTTTGAAGCTCTTCTGGAATTTTGCGATTCCTTCGGCCAATGCATAGTGCTCATTGCGATACACAGACTCTTCCAATTCGTGATCTAAAAGCTTTGCCAAGTGCGCCTCATGTTCTTCCACACTAGCATCTAGTTCACGCAAACCTCGGTCTCGAATTGTCGACATTCGATCGACAACCTCTGTTGTTTTTCCCAAGTTCTTTTCCGATACCATGTCCATAAAGTACTTGTCAATCAGGTTTTGAAAGAACCGCATCTCAATGCGCCAAAAGGCCACGGATGATTTCCAAGACAATGTAGCCTGGTGCAATTCCTCTAAAGAAGCTTTTTTGTGTAGCTCCCCTCTGTCCAATAAAAATAGATCCATCATAGCTTTGAAATTTTCTATGAAGTTCGGGAATAAGTGAAACTGGGAGGTGAGTCAAGTCAGTGATCGTGCTGACTAGAATCAAGGTAACAGACAAGCGCTCGTTTATTAATTAAGAGGTTAGCGACTAATCGTTCAAGTTAGTCTGCAAGTTTGCGCATCATCAATCGTTTTGAAATAGGCAGGAAGGTCTCAATAAGTGGCAATTGGAGCTCCGACGAAACCAACCATGTTGCGGGATTGGGGATTTCTTTGAAGCGCTGGATGAGTCCAAGCTTGATTTGTTCGAAACTCTTGCCCAAGGTCTTTCGCTCGCGTCCAAGTACCTCGGTCCGCAATGATCTGTAGCGTTCGTTTGAATTTTCTATGATTGACATGCCGTACCGATATATCAATACGTCTTGTCCGCTTGCATTGTGCAACAAGAGATATCCCTCAGACTTGTTCAAAGGCTCAACACCCACGGGCTCTAGCGAAATTTGTTTTTCTACGAAATTGTAGATGTCTTGACCTTCGTGGATTTTTTCGCGGAAGACTGGCATGGCGTACTCAACGATCTCCATGATTTCCTGAAGCATGGGATCATCGGAATGGCTATTCTCCCTTTTGAGTTTCAGGGTACCCGGATCAAGGCCAAGGAGTTTCTGCGGGAAGGCTTGCGTGGCGATGGTTTTTTGCTCTTTGATGGTTGACAGACTGGCGTAATGGCGGAGTAATTCAGACAAAGCGGGGTAGAGCTTGGATGCTCTGAATGCCAAATCCGTTTGTTGAACAAAGTCGAGTAGGATGTATTTCTTGTATTCGAAATCAATCGCACCTTCCGTGAGCCAGTTGTCGTTGAGCCGTTTCATATAGACCGTTTTCTGTTCAATTAAACGGAATATAGGACTAAAATGTTCTTCTTGCTGTCGGATAATAGCCCAATTTACTGCAAGACTGGGCTCAAAGTGATTTGCAGAATGCAGACAGCTGAGTCCCGAAATTCTCCCAAGACAACTCTTGTTTGACTTGCTCGATATGCTGTTCTACATCTGAAGAGTCCATGTCTTCAAAATAGCGTCGGATGCCTTTGGCTACTTTAATTGAGGTGGCCTTCTCCACCAATATGCCCGTTTTGCCGTCTTCGATACTTTCGGCCAAACCTCCTACTTGGGTGGCTAAGACCGGTGTGTTGAAATGCAGACTAATCATCGTGATTCCACTTTGCGTAGCCGATCGATAAGGCAGTACACACAGGTCGGCGGCTGAAAAGTAGGCTGCAACACGATTATCGGGAATGTACTCTTCATGGAATGTAATTCTCTCGTGCAGTTGCTTTTCGTCAATAAGGGCATCGTATTTCGTTCGATCACCGTAGCACTCTCCGGCTATAACCAAGTGATAGCTCGCATCTAATTCGGCCAGCGCATCAATCAGTATATCCAAGCCCTTATAATCACGGATGAGTCCAAAGAACAAGAGCACTTTTTTATCGGTTGGGATCTGGAGTTCATTGCATGCGTCTTCTTGACTCATCTTTTCACCAAAATGGTCGTACAAGGGATGGAATAGTCGGCACACTGGATAATTCCCTGGGTACACGCGTTTCAAGTCATTTTCAACCGACTCGCTCAATACGATAAAGCCATCGTGCTTTTTCAAATAATACCTAAGCATGACTTTGTCCAAGATTCCCGCTTCATGAGGTAATGCATTGTGGAGCAAGGCCAGTTTCTTGGTTTTTCGATTCACACGACCTGTCACCGAACCCATGCTTGGAGCAAGGAATGGCATCCAGTATTGAGTGATGAGCACATCTGGCCGTGACTCGTTTATCTTTCGCGCAGTTTTGCCAAAGGACAATGGGTTTATCGAATCCAAAAGGCGAGAGGCCGGTATCTTGTCGGCCATGTCTTCCTCCGTTACCAATTGCGTTTTTCCAGGGAACAGGACCGATGGATATTGCCGTTTGAAAGTGAATGCTGTGACAGAATGCTTTGTCGCCAGTTGTCGAAATACATGCGCACCGAATTGGGAAATCCCACCACGGTAGGGGTAAAAGGCCGACAACAAAGCAATCTTCATGAGGGCAAAGCTAACAAAGCAAAGATTCAACTCGATGCAAATAGAAAGCGAATTTTGGAAATTTGTGAGCAGCTTCTAATTCTATGCCGCTCAATCCAAAAAGCCGATTAATTTTGTCCCATGCGCATGTTGCAGAAAATAAAGACATCGATTGGTAGATTCTTGTTGAAACGCGAGGCAACGACCGATCGAAAGAGAAAGGGAAGTAACTTCAATGAGGCGCGCAGTATTGCCTTGGTTTACTTGGAGTCGGATGAGGCACATTTTAAAAAGATTAAAAGCTTTGTCAAGTTCTTGCATGACGAATACGGTATCCGCAAGGTGATGGCTTTTGGCTATGGCGAATTTGATAAAAAGGACGTGCCGCGCTGGCTTACGCACAAACTTGAATTTGACTACTTCACAAAAGAAGATTTAAGTTGGAACCTGAAGCCTAGTCAGCACATACTCACTTTCATCGAGGAACCCTTCGATATTTTGATTGACACGACGAATTCTGATAAAGTGCCCTTGGGCTATGTAGTTTCTCAATCCAAGGCGCACATGAAAGTAGGTTGCAACAGCGCACCAGGAAAGGAGAATTATGATCTGATGATGAACATAGATCCTTTCGATTTTGATAAATACCTAGAGCAGGTCAATTTGTACCTCTCAAATATGAAAATACAATGAGTAAATTCAAAGGATTAGGAGTCGCCATGGTGACCCCATTTATGCCCAATGGCGATGTTGATTTTGGCGGACTGGAAAAACTCACCAATCACATGATCGATGGTGGAGTTGACTACCTAGTCGTTCAGGGAACCACCGGTGAATCGGCCACTCTTACGGCTGAAGAGAAGCGCGATGTGCTGCAGGCAGTGGTGCACACCAATGCCAAGCGCGTTCCAATCGTCTACGGAATAGGAGGGAACAATACCCGAGCGGTGACGGCTGCGATTGCCCAACCTTTGGATGGTGTAGACGGCATCTTGTCGGTTTCTCCCTACTACAACAAGCCTACCCAAGGCGGAATTATTGAACATTACAAGTCACTCGACGCGGCTACACATTTGCCTATTATTCTCTACAACGTTCCGGGTCGAACAGGCTCAAATGTGCTAGGAGAAACAACATTGAGAATTGCCGATTCCTGCGAAAACATCGTGGCGGTCAAAGAGGCGAGTGGCAACATGGAACAAATCATGGGCATCATCAACCGCCGTAAAGAAGGCTTTGCAGTCCTTTCAGGTGACGATGCACTCACACTTCCATTGCTGGCTGCTGGCGCCGATGGAGTTATCTCCGTTGTCGGCAACGCTCTTCCAAAGCACTTCTCTGAAATGGTTCATGCGGCTATGAAAGGGGATATGGCGCATGCGCGCAAACGTCATTACGAGTTGCTTGAAATTATTCAGTTATTATTCTTCGAAGGCAATCCGGCTGGCGTGAAGGAAGTTCTCGCGCATCTGGGGGTTTGCGGAAATACTGTGCGTTTACCCCTGCTTTCGGTATCCAGTGCCACGAAGGCAAAATTGATCGAGCGAGTAGAGCGATTGAGTTAGTAATATATTAGGATTGCTTTTCAGCTTGTATGCATCAATGTTTCACGAGCTGACTGATATACGTCTGACCACTAGCGCCAGTGGCCTTTAACATGTACACACCTTTAGCTTCGGGTAGAGTAATAGTTGTAGCCTTTCGAGCATTCAACCTTTCTACGTGTACCAATTGACCTTGCACAGAATACAACTGCAAGAGTCCAGGTTCTTGAAGGGTCACCTGTACCGTGCCAGAACTTGGATTGGGGAAAACGCCTAAACGGGCGAAATCATCGTTTTCGAAAATAGCCACGTTCGTACAGTCGTAAAAATGA
>JADFAK010000086.1 GCA_015665315.1 Flavobacteriales bacterium
AGTCACTTAAAAAAAACCAAAAAAGGCAATTGCTATCAATTGCCTCCCTTGTTATATTGTTATGTGTGTGTACACGAAATCTATCGACTTATTTACGTAGTCCCAATTCTTTCACGATACTACGGTATCTCTCAATATCTTTGGTCTTAAGGTAGTTCAAAATCGCACGACGCTTTCCTACCAATTTGATCAATGATCGCTCTGTATTGTGATCTTTGTGATTCTTTTTCAAATGCTCAGTTAGGTGAGCAATTCGGAAGCTAAACAATGCTACCTGAGCCTCAGCAGAACCAGTGTCAGTCTCTGACTTACCGTGCTTTGCAAAAAACTCCTTTTTCTTATCTGTTGTAAGATACATGCCAATATTAATTTAATGATTGTTATGTGTTTGTTCTTTCGAATTCCAAGACAATTCCCGTCCATCTGTCGAAAAGTTCGGCAAAGGTACGACGAAAAATCCTGAATTAGTTGGTTTTACGCAACATTTTTAAGGAGAGAGAAAGCTGTGATTTAAGCTTGCTTCTTTCAACGATATAATCCAGAAACCCATGGTCCCTAACAAACTCTGAGCGCTGAAAACCTTCAGGCAAATCTTTGCCGATCGTTTCCTTTACAACTCGAGGGCCAGCGAATCCAATCAACGCTTTTGGTTCGGCGATATTGAGGTCGCCCAACATGGCAAAAGAGGCCGTCACTCCGCCCGTTGTAGGGTCGGTCAGAATGCTTATATAAGGTAGCTTCGCATCGGCGAGTTGTGTGAGTTTTGCCGAGGTCTTAGCCATTTGCATCAGAGAGAAACCAGCTTCCATCATTCTGGCACCACCTGATTTGGACAGACAAATAAATGGACACTCATTCTTTATGGCGTAGTCAATTCCGCGAGCAATTTTCTCGCCAACTACTGATCCCATAGAACCACCGATAAAGCGAAAATCCATGCAAGCCACTACAGCGTTCTGACCATCAATGGGGCCGTAGGCTGTCCGAATTGCATCTTTGAGACCTGTTGCCGCTTGAGATTTCGCCAGTCGGTCAGGATACGCTTTGGTATCCGTAAACACCAAAGGATCACCGGAAACCATTCTCGGATTGAGTTCCTTGAATTCATTGTTATCGAATAGAATTGAAAAGTACTCTTCCGATCCAATTCGTTCGTGATGTCCACAACCTTCACAAACCCACAGCAATTTCTCCTGTTCTTCAGAAGTTGCCACATGTTTGCACGACGGACATTTATACCAAAGACCTTCAGGAATTTCCTTTTTGTCTTTGCTTTTCGTTGTAATTCCAGATTTAATACGCTTAAACCAACCCATTCACAGATTTTTTTGGAGAAGGCAAATATAGCACTCTTGACTTGCGTAGCGCATAGTTCTCCATTCAATTCCATTTTTATTGGACCCAACAAAGCCAAAAAAGTCCCAAATCGCTTGTCTGACAACCACTAGAAAGGATAACCAATTCCCAGATTAAAGTTGGACCTTGGACGAAAACTCGACTGGTTTGAAAAGTCTAAATACTCATCCTTAGGTTGGAAAAACCATTGTTCGCCCGCAATTTTAGCTGGATCTTTTAGCTGAATACCGTAATCAAATCTAACAAGGAAAAAGTCGAAATCCAACCGCAATCCAACACCTCCACCTACGGCCATCTCTCTCCCTAAGTTTTTGAGTTCAAACCTTCCTCCTGGTCTGGTTTCATCCTGTTGAAGTAGCCAAATATTTCCTGCATCGAAAAACATAGCTCCTTCGAACATAGGAGTGATATCGAAACGATACTCCAAACTGGTTTCAATCTTAAATTCCCCGATACTATTGTAGGTCACATTTCCAGTGGGATCTCGGTACGAGCCTGGGCCCAAAGAACGAGCTTGCCAAGCGCGGATTCCATTCGAACCACCGGCAAAGAAACTCTCCTCAAATGGCAGTGCGTTCAAATTGGCACCCGGTTTTCCAACTCCAGTATTGAAGCGAAAGGCAATGACATTCTTTTCATCGGGCTGCCGATATATTCTAAAATCTTCTTCAAATTTCACAAACTGTGCAAATTGAATCCCACCAATCTCATACCCACCACCCTCATTTTCATTTGCGCTAGCTAATTTAAATCCAGCACGCAAAAGATTACCTGCAAGTGAAAAGCTAGCACGATTGTAATGGTACTTTCTTTGTCGATTTGATTTTTGACTATTTACTACCCAAGCCACAGCACTCGATGAGATCAAGTGATCGTTGTACGAGCTTGCCAAATATGCGTCTCCCAAATCCTCTAGCAACTGGTTGAACTCTGGTGATTTATTAATCTTGATCAAACTAAACTGCCACAAATCCCAATAAACCTTCGACCCTTTGTTCTTGTTTTCGACCCAATCGTAGCCAAACTTTAGTCGAGACAACTGCCGCTCGTAATCGGGTCGTGATTGGAAATTATAGGAAGCAGTAATAGTCGTGCTTGGCTCCGAATTACGCGAGAACCGGTCAACCGAAAACGGCACCAGCTTATGAATTTTAAGGGAAAACTCCGGACCGATCTCAAAGGTATTCAAACGCGCTCTGTCGGCTACAGTACTTCCGCTTAACTCCTGGCTTGTTTGCGTTTCCGTAATCGTATTCTGCGCCTCAAATCCTACTAGCAAATTGATTTGTCCGTTCTCAGCTCCTCCAAACACATTCCTATGCTGGTAGGAGAGATTTCCTTGAACACCTAGATTTCCGTTCTTATGCGTTCCAGTAGACTCCATTGCCAAGGATTGCTTTTTGGCTTTGGTGAGCAAGAGGTGACAGTCCAGCACATTCAATTCGTCAAACGGATTGTTGTCAAAACGTACAGTTGCCGACCGGTACAACTGCAGTTTTCCAAAGTTTCGATAGGTATTGGTAATATTGGTTTTTTGATATAAGTCTCCCTGACTAAACATGACCAAGAATCGAATTAAATCGGGATCCAAGTCCATCTTGTCAGTATAGAGAATCGACAGACCAGCATAATCCAAGGTGTCTTGCGGCTGGTAGTTTATATCGGTAGAATTGTAATTCGTGTGAACAAAAATACGACCCATAAAATATTTCTTGTGGGCCAACTCGACAAGTGAATCTGGATGTTCGGGAGATTGAGCCTTCTGGTTTTTAATCCGCATTACAACATCGACGGTCCCATTGGAATTCGTACTATCCACGCTGAAACTGATGTACTCCTTCGTAAATCCGTAGTATCCCCTATCATTCAAGTAAGATGTAACCCATTCCCGCTCTTTATCCAGTTTCTCGACTTCAAAATTTTCCCCGAGAACTACTTTCGTGTTTTCCTTGAAAAAATCGCGTCGTCGAGCAAGTCCTGGATCCGTAATATCATAGTCCAACGAAGCGATGACATACGGATTTGCTGGCACAACTGTATACGTTACAAGGCCCTTTTTTCCATTTCCAATCGTATCGATATCGGCAGTGACTTTATTGTTGAAATAACCTCGTTTGGCAAGAAAAACCGATAATTGATTTGCGCTCTTGCGCGTTAATACCGAGTCCAAGACCACCGGTTTTTCACCCACAGTCGTTGTCAGCCAGTCTCGAATCGTACTTACTGACTCGCTTTTCATTTCTTTGATTCTCTCGGTCCGTCTCTTTATCGAAGCCTCGGATTTTCCAGCTTCAATCTTTTCCTCCAGTTTAAGTTCCTTTTTTAGGATACGTTCATTCACGCGATCTACCTTCCGCGCGTGCGATCGTTCGCGTCGTGCTGGATTGACTCTGTTGTAAACGCCCAAGTGAAATCTAAATAACAATACCCTCCGATTTGGCCTTTGTTTTAGAACGGCCGACATATCGTATTGACTAATTCCGAAGCCTTTTGGCGAATCTTTGATTTTGATCTTGTTCTTTTGCAGGAGCAATTGACCGTCCGCTACCCGCTTGGTTGGATTGCAAGCAACAGCCAAGACAGAGAGGAATAGGAGAAATACTATATGTTTGAATGAAACTTTCACTTACACTCTGATTCTTAAGAGCGAGCACAAATTACCGTCAATTTGAAACAACGACAACATGCCTGTCAGCAGAAATCAAATTAAATTTGTTAAATCACTACAACAAAAAAAGTTCCGTTCAGCAAACAATTGTTTTGTTGTAGAGGGCAGAAAGCCGGTGAATGAGCTTCTCGACAGCTCTTTCGAGATTATTCATCTCTATGCTACCAATGAACTTTGCGAACAGGTAGAATCTTCCATTATTGAGCAGGTTTCGGCGGCAGACATGGCAAGAATGAGTGGATTTTCTAGCGCTCCTGGCATCCTCGCAGTGGCCCGTTGCAAAGAATGGGGTATCGAAAACATGCATGGATTTACCGTGATACTCGATGGAATTGGAGATCCGGGAAATATGGGGACAATTATTCGCACCGCCGAGTGGTTTGGAGTTGATCGAGTCATAGCTACACCAGCATGTGTTGATTTTTGGAATCCGAAAGTTGTACAAAGTACCATGGGGTCCTTATTTCGCATGCCGTGTAAGGTTTTAGAAAGCTCAGCCACAAGGGCAAATCTATCAACTGACAACGTTCAAGTACTGGCCGCCGACATGGGGGGAATCACCATTTCAGAAGTTCCGCGACGCGAAAACCAAGCCCTGGTTATAGGAAGTGAAAGCCAAGGCCTCAGTGCATTTTGGAGGAGCCAATGCGACCAAGTGGTGAGCATTCAAGGAAAAGGGAATACTGAAAGTTTAAATGCTGCGGTTGCAGCGTCTATTTTGCTTTATGCGTTAAAAGGAGGCTAGTCAACTACCTCGCGCATATTCGCCACCGGATTGGCATACATAGTTAGTAAGATCTCCCGAAGCTGCTTGGTGTATCCCTCCTTCGACAGGTCAAGTTTCTTGGTTGCAACCATCGACATCAGTACGCGACCTCGAATGTAATTTCTAAAATTCAGACGTTGGATTGTTGTGTACTTATCGCGGTACTCCTTGGTGCCATGGAGCCAATCATAAGCGATGTAATTGGAAGGCCATAGCTTATACAAACTGTGCATTTGACGATCAATCATAGTCGCCAAAATTTTAATCTTGTCATTCTTATTGGCGACTTTTTCCATCGCAAAATATTCATCCCGCAAGTCACTTCCCACGGCAATATTGACACCACCTTTATGCCCAACAACTCCTTGAATCATACTCTTAAAATCCTCTCCCGGTTTTTTGGAATAGGTGCCCGTTTGCCTACGAGTTAGTAGCTCATTGGCCTTTATAATGTCGCACGGATCGTATTCATACGACACAACTGTTGGGACTATGCGGATTTCTTTGAGTCGGTCATCAATGGATCCTTCTCCGCTCATGCTCAGCATCTTGAGCAATCCATTGGCCGTTCTATCGTCACCATCTTTGCTTCTTCCCTCTTTGTGTGCAATCCAAATAGATGTATTGTCTTCGACAACGGTCTTTCGGATATAATTCGAGAGCTGCTTGGAATACGTCAGCATCTCCTTGGGATTCAAGTTTCGGTGGACAATGAAGTTTTTGTTGATGCGGACAATCTCATAAATCAATTGATTCTGCAAGAGATTATCTCCGATTGCAATTTGGGTTGTCTTTAATCCTTTTTCAAGCAGACTAACATTTAAAAGCGCACTGTCGAGAATAATATCTCGGTGATTGGACAGGAAAACATAGGATGTGTCCTTCTGCAGTCGGTCCATGTGGGAGAAAGTCAGTCCGCTCGTGGTCATTTGAGCGATCACTTTGAAAGCAGGGGCAGCAAATTGTTCTTGGAAGTCGTCTACCGTCTGGATTTCATTGAGCATTTCCTCGATGTCCTCTTTCCCCAAATTAGGATAGACCCAGGCCATCATTTCATACATAAGTGGCTCGCCAATCAAACGTTGGATAGCGCCAGGAATTTCTTCATCATTGTAGGGGCGAATATTGCTAAAATCCCAAACGTCGATCATAGGTATGAATTAAAAGGGTTGGCGAAGATAGTGAATCCGTACTTTTGCATTGTGAATTTTGAAGATCTACAATTAACTAGGCAATTATTAAACGCCCTCGACGAGGCTGGTTTTTCTACTCCCACAGAAATCCAAATTAAGTCTATACCTATCATACGGGCAGGTCAGGACTTGATTGGAATTGCTCAAACAGGCACAGGAAAAACTGCAGCATACCTTCTACCTCTTCTTCAAGTAGTGAAATATGCGCAGGGCCATGCGCCTCGTTGTTTGATCCTTGTACCGACTAAAGAATTGGTTTTGCAAGTGCGAGATCAGCTCGAGCAATTAAGCACATATACAGACTTACGCGTTGTAGCGCTCTACGGTGGTGTGGGGCCAAAAACCCAAATTGCCCAACTAGCCGAAGGTTGTGATTTCATCGTTTCCACTCCTGGTAGATTTGTTGACCTGGCCTTGAAAGAAGCCTTTATCATTAAGAAGATCAAGCACTTGGTTTTGGATGAAGCCGACAAAATGATGGACATGGGATTCTTTCCTCAACTTCGGTCGGTTCAAGAAATGATGCCTCAAAAGAAGCAAAATTTACTTTTCTCGGCGACTTTTCCTCCGCGAGTTGAAAGTTTGGCGGCCGACTTCATGTTGTGGCCACAACGAGTTGAAATTACCCCACAAGCCACGCCAGTGAGCACAGTGAAACAAGTCCGGTACAATGCCGACAACTTCAAAACCAAGCTCAATCTGCTCATGCATTTATTGGCCAAAGAGGAAGAATTTGCACGTGTTTTAGTTTTCGTTCGAACGCGCGAGTTGGCCACCAACATTGGAAAATACTTGGAGCGTAAGATCGAATCTGCTCGATTTATTCATAGCAACAAGGGTCAAAACACACGAATCAATGCCATGAATTCATTCCGCAAGGGTGAAGTCCGTGTGCTCGTATCAACAGATGTGTGCGCAAGGGGAATCGATGTTGAGGGGGTTACGCACGTGATAAATTTCTCGGTTCCTAGGGTCTTTGAAGATTACATCCACCGTATCGGTCGAACCGGTCGAGCTCTGAATCCCGGAGTAGCGATCACTTTTGTCGACCATACTGAGATCATCTATCTCAATCGTATCATCGAAAAGGCTGAAACTAAAATCCCAGAAGTTCCATTTCCTGCGGAAGTGCTCCAGGAGGAGACACCAAAAGGCGAAAGACAATTGCAGGCAAGGGAGATCGACGAACAGCGTAAGAAGGCAGACCCAACTTTCCAAGGGGCGTTTCATGAACGTAAGAAGAAGTCGGTAAAAAGAGCCGAAAAACTAGCAAAAGCCCCCAAGCGTCAGCGACGCAAATCACGTTAAATACTTGGCTCTGACCAATTCTACTCTGGAATCGGCGACAGTAGAATAGCCTATATCGTAACAATAGCGCACGCTACATTTCTTATCCAAATTCACTTCATGCGTGAAATAACGAAACTGAAAACCTTGCATTTCAAGATGGATCTTGTCGATGTATTTGCGCTCCCCCATCTCATTGGCAAAGGCCGCCAAAATCGATCTATTTTTTCTTAAAACTGCGTTGATCTTATTAAACGTGTGGTAATTATTTCGCTGCTGTAAATAATTGTACGCACTTCGACAAGCCGGGTCGCAAAACTTCTTATCGGCTCGTCCGCGAAGTAACTCATTACAATGTCTACAATTTCGGGCATCCATACTGCATGATAGCTCAAGAAATTGATTTAATGGACATTTCGCTGGATGAATTTTGTAGGTGCTCGCATTGATTTTACGAGTGCAGGGAAACCAGGTTAGAAGTTTGACTATAAGGTGGCGAAATCGCCGACACCGTTAAAGGATAGATTTCCTTTTGAATACCATTCAAGGTTGACTATATTTACCACAATGAAAAAACTAATCCCAATATTGGCTATTCTATTTGTAGGGGGCATATTACTAAGTTCATGCCACAACAAACAGAAATGCGCTGCCTACAGCAATATGGATGTAGAGCAGACTGACGGCGTGGTCATCGAGTAGTTAAACGTCTAGGAATTAAGGAGCTACTATTTAGTGGACTTCGGCGCACGTCTGTTCGTTGCGACAATACTAAAATTCCGAACAAAAGAAAGGGGAAGCAATGCCTTCCCTCAATCCTGTATTTAATTAGCAGCATCCCCCGCCATCGTAGAAGTACGACGACTCAGACACGTATATATCAGACCTTTGCAAGTTCTTCAGATCTCCGGCCGTTTTGTCGCAAACCGCTATTGGTTGGTTTGGAAGTAGAACATGCCCTTTTTTATCGTCAAAACACTCTTCCTTTCCATAGTAGATAGCAGTCTTTCCAGTGAACACACACGGCCCGTCTTCGGGCATGGGGTCTTTAATGGCACAGACCTCGACGCTTTCTATGAAGATATTTTCATCCGTCGCATAATTCAACGGATCAAGAATTCTGTACGGTCGGCGTGCGCGGACTTCAACCGTACCAAATCCCACGGACGTAATCAGGTCGATATACTTTTGCAAAGGCAGTGATCCACTTAGGCATAGCGCTCTTAAACGCTCATCATCTTGCAGATTCTGCGGCATTTCCTGTTCGCAAGTGGGGTCACTCAGTACCAGCCGGCCATTGGGCTTAAGTACCCTGTACATTTCTTTGAGGGCCATTTTCAAGTCGTCCTCTTTGAAGATATTGAACAAGCAATTTTGGGCAGCAACATCGATTGAATTGTCATCAAGGGGCAAGTGCAATGCATCGCCTTTTACCAACTTGACAAAGTCGCTTTTAAACCAATCGTTTTCTTTTTCGGCAATGACAAAATTATCCTTGCAGGCATCCAGCATTTCGTCGACGACATCGACCCCAATGACCGCGCCTTTTCGTCGGCTGAAATAGGCAAACTGCAATAGTTCCATTCCCCCGCCTACTCCCACATACAGGACTGTTGGATCATTGGCTAAATCTCTTGGTGCTACGGTACTGCCACACCCATAGTTCATGCGTTGCATGATTGTAGGAATGCTCAATCCTGGCAATTGCCAAATTGGAGTGGTCGTACAACACAATCCAACGTCAGGTGTTTCAGCGGCTTTTTTGTAGACGTCTTTGGTTACTTCTAGATAATTTGACATTACAATCTTTTCAATAATTCGACATATAACTCTGACAAGTGCACCTCTGACTTTTGGGCGGTTGCGATGATTTCTTCGACATTCACTGCCTGCAGATTATCGGGATCGCATTCATCGGTAATAACGCTGATACATGCACAGGGAGTTCCCATGTGGTTGCACGCAATTACTTCTGGCACAGTAGACATGCCGACCGCATCGGCGCCAATAGTCCGCATATAACGGTATTCAGCTCTTGTTTCGAGGTTCGGACCGGAAACAGCGGCATACACACCTTCATGCAAGACAATGCCCTTTTCCTTGGCAATATCCTTCAACAATTGGTTAATCTTTTGATCGTATGGCCTACTCATGTCCGGAAACCTTGGACCTAAGTCATTGAAATTTCTTCCACGAAGCGGGTTATCGGGTTGCAAGTTAATGTGATCATCTACCACCATGAGGGAACCTTTCTTAAAATCGAGGTTGACCGCTCCAGCCGCGTTGGACAAAAGAACAGTCTTTACTCCAAGCATCTTCATTACCCTTACGGGCAACACAATTTGTTCCATGGAATAACCTTCATAATAATGGTACCTACCTTGAAGGGCGATCACTTTTTTTCCGCCAAGTGTTCCAAAAATGAGTTTACCAAAATGGAACTCCACAGTGGCAATGGCAAAATTGGGGATTACATTGTAGCTGAAAGATTTCTCCTGCTCAATTTTATTGGCCAAATCACCGAGACCCGACCCAAGGACTATCCCGATCTCTGCGCCGTCTATACCATGGTTTCTCAACCATTCGGTCGTTTCTAATACTTTTTCCATCTATTCTATCTTTTCCTCTGAGGTTCTACTACGTGCTGAACCATTTGCCAAAGGCTTGAAATTTTTAAATCATCGAAGGTATCTACATCTGCTAATTTTTCAAGCAGACTGTATGAAATCCCTTTTTCACGGCACCTATTTAGTGTTATCTCTAGCAATGAATCCGTGCTCCATGGTAGATTTTCGAAGACTTCTTCATGCGGAAATTTTAAACCAAGCAGGTAATAACCACCGTCTTCGCAGGGACCAAAAACAATATCGTGTGAATCTAATAAAATGTTGGCCTTTTCAATGTGATGATGAGAAAGATCAGGGCAATCCGTGCCAATAATGATCACTTTTCCCACTTGCTTCATCATTTGCCGTGAGGCTAAATCCATTTTATTCCCAAGGTCACCAGCGGCTTGAAGGGAAATCGGGAACCCGTGATCATCGAAATAATCGTCGTGCTCAGTCACAAAAACGGCAACTTCGATTTCACACTCATGCGCCACTTTCATGGTATGGTCCAACAGTGTTTGATACACCTCCAACGCAGCAGCATCTCCTATTCCTTTGGCCAATCTAGTTTTCACTTTACCAAGCAAAGGCGGTTTGGCCATGACGACTAAACATGCGTTCTCCTCTCTATTCATTCGTACACTTTTTCACCTTTCTCAAGCCAATTGCCCCATAAATAATTATAGGCGTGTACTCGTTTTGTAGGCCCCTCATCGTTCACGATTTCCCTGTCCTCATTGACCCAGAGAAAAATACCGCCATAGAGATTCGTCACATTTTCGTAGCCCGCTTCTAGTAGTTTCTCACCAATTTTTTCACTTCGGTACCCCACCGAGCAATAGACCACCAATTCCCGCTTTTTGGAAATCGAATCCAGCGCATGGATATCGAAATCGTCGTAACCAATGTATAGTGCGCCTGGAATGTGCGACACGTCGAACTCAGCCTTTTCACGGGCGTCGAGGTACAGGGCGTTTTCAGGACATGAATCAGGCTTGGCCAAGGGGACTGACCCCTCGACGAGCTCATCGACCATGTCCTCAAAATTCTTTGATTGTCCGCAACTCCCAAAGGCCACAAATAATACAAGTAAATATATCAGTCCGAATTTCTTCATGTAGTTGATCCTTGGCAACTGCTTCCAGCCCCGGCAGTGCAACCGTAGCAGTGCTGACTAATCACAATATTTCGGTTCAAGAGTTCGTCTAAATCGACCTCAGATATATGTCTGCTCTTCGCCGCCACAGGTAAATCGAGCATCTGGTTAAAATCGCAATCGAACAGGTATCCATCCCAGCTCACCGACAAGGTATTCTTGCACATGACCCCGTCGACCGCACTTGGATTGAAAGCATCGACCAAGGCCGTCATGTAATCTTCGTAATTATCACTGGCCACTAGGTATTCCAGAAAGCGGCTAATGGGCAAGTTGGTAATCGTAAACAACTCGTTAAAATCGATGTCAAAATCTTCCTTCAAAGCCTTTTTGAAATCGTTCTCTAGCGCTTTTTGATCGCCGGGGAGAAAAGCTCCTGACGGATTGTAGACCAAGTCCAAAATCAACCCAGAACCTTCTTGTCCGTAACCCTGAGCATTCAACAATTTAAGCGCCTCTATTGACTTTGCAAACACCCCATCTCCACGTTGTTTATCGGTGCGCTCTCTGTTGTAAAAGGGCAACGACGAAACTACATGCACGTTGTGTTTGGCGAAGAACTCTGGCAAATGATGGTACTTTTTATTGGCAACGAGAATGGTAAGATTGGAACGAACAATGAAGTCTTTGACACCTACTTTGGCGGCCTGCTCAACAAACCACTCGAAATCGGGATTCATCTCTGGCGCTCCCCCTGTCAGGTCGAGCGTATGAGCACCTGTTTTGGCCAAAAGATCCAAGCATTGCTGCATGGTTTCGCGTGTCATAATCTCCTTGCGGTCGGGGCCGGCATCCACATGGCAATGGCTGCATACTTGGTTGCACATATAGCCCACGTTTACCTGAAAGATATCGATTGCTACTGGTCTGAGGGGCAATGCATTTTGCAAACTAAGCTTTTGGGAAAAACGTGGCAGTTCACCATCGGCAAACAATCCGTTCTCCAAATACTTGAGTTGATTTTTGGGATCAGACAATGAATTCTTTCGGGCACTAAGGGATTTGGTCGCCATAGACTACATGCTCAATTTTTCGACCTTGTTCATCATTTGAACCGAATGAACAAGCGAAGCGCCTCCTCGAATCGCGCCTGAAACGTGAACGGCCTCCATCATTTCTTCTTTGCTTATGCCGCGCTCGAGTGCATCTTTCGTATAGGCATCGATACAGTACGGACATTGCACAGTATGTGAAACGGCTAGGGCGATCAATGATTTTTCACGTGCCGACAAAGCGCCTTCTTTGAACACGGCTCCATACCAGTCGAAAAACTTGTCTCCAAGCTCCGAATTCCATTCCGATATTTTGCCAAATTTCCTAAGGTCTTTCGGGTCGTAGTAGGTGTTGCTCATAGTGTATGTTTAGCCGTCAAATTTAGTCCTATTTGCCGTTCAGCTCCCAATTGTATTCCATAAAAACGATCTCGGCATCTTTGTTCATTTTAACTCTGGAATACATATTAATGAATACGATCAAGTCGCCATGTTTTGTAAAATCTTCCTTGTACCAATCGAACAATTGACTCACTTCCCCCTTCTCTTTGGTGATAATATTGCGCTTGGGATCATCCAGAAAGTCCTTCGCCAATTGCGTGAGCATTTTATCCAGAGACATGGGCATAAACGCGTGATTCAGCAGTTTCGGACACGAATATGAAGCACAATTGACTGCAAAATGAATGCGAGGATCTTGGTATTTGGGTCTTAGAATTTCATGCTCGATTTGATTCAGGCTATACATGGTCCCTTTCAAATCGATGAACTTTTTATCCCAGGGGTCTTTGAGATCGGTAATTGACTTAAGAGGGTAATTATCGACGATCAATTTGACTGTAAACGCGTTATACACATTGATCCAGAAACATTCCTCCTTCTTTTGATCCCATGTCTCGTCGGGGTGGCTTTTTTGAAAAGTACTTATGCACAAGGCAAATGACGCATCGTCTTTCAAACTCTTGTAGTTGACAGTTCCATCGGCAGACACATATTTGACCAATAAATTGTCCCACATGATACTCGCACCATCGTCCCGTTGATCATCTTCTACTATGATCTCTTCGGCCATTTCTTCGTTCGGAGAAGTCGTTGCATCGGCTTCAATATTTTTGTCTGCTTTATCCGCTATCGCAGACTCCTTCACATCTATCTCAGCCCCATCAACTGGCGTCTCGACAGAAGTCACCTCAACCAAAGAATCGGTTTTTTCCGTGACTGGGAGTTCCTTTTCATCGACAGGGTGATCGGGAGTATTTACTTCAACAATGGCCTCAGGTGAAGAGCTACACGAGGAGGTCAAGGCCAGACTAGCGAATAGAATAAGGGTTGCAGATAATTTGATATTCATGGTAAACATTTTACAGTTGCGAAATTAAGTGCCTAGCGTCACGCGCATATCACGAAATATAAACGAAATGTGAAAGGTAGTTAATCGTGCAGATTCAATTACTTTTGGGCCGCAAATGAAAAGTATGAAAGTAGGTATTATTGGTTCGGGTGCTATGGGAAGCGGCATTGCCCAAGTAGCAGCTCAAAGTGGACATGACGTAGTATTAATCGACACATCGCAAGGTGCATTGGACAATTCGCGTGCCAAATTGGCGAAGGTCCTAGCGCGTCTAGTTGAAAAAGGAAAAATTGACGAAACGACTGGAAAAGCCATCCAATCGCGCATTTCGTATTCTGAAAATCACGCCGATTTGACAGGTGCTGGTTTGGTCATCGAGGCCATTGTTGAACGCTTGGATGTCAAGCAATCGGTTTTCCAATCGGTCGAAAATTATGTCGATGACAATTGCATTCTTGCGACCAATACCTCTTCACTTTCAGTTGCTGCCATTGCGGCGGCGTGCAAATTGCCATCACGCGTATTGGGAATTCACTTTTTCAATCCGGCTCCGCTTATGCCATTGGTAGAGATTGTACCATGCGTGCAGACCGACCCTGCCATTCTAAAATCGGCTGAGGCCTTGATTTCAAGTTGGAAGAAGGTCACAGTAATTGCCAAAGACACCCCAGGATTCATCGTCAACCGAGTCGCTCGTCCGTTTTATGGTGAGGCCTTGCGCATGTACGAAGAGGGATATGGTGATTTCGCGACGATCGATCATGCGATGCGAGAAATTGGTGGATTCCGAATGGGACCATTCCAATTGATGGATTTCATTGGCAACGATGTGAACTACGCCGTGACAGAGTCGGTCTTTGCAGCTTTTTACTACGATCCACGTTACAAGCCTTCGTTCACCCAAAAGCGCCATGCTGAGGCAGGATGGTTGGGCAAGAAAAGCGGTAGAGGTTATTATGACTACGCCGAAGGAGCAGTAACACCCGTAGTCGACACCTCAAACCAGGCCCAGCTTGACTACATCGTTTCGCGTATCTTGGTAATGCTCATCAACGAAGCTGCCGACGCTTTGTATTTGAACATTGCATCCAAGGAAGACATTGACTTGGCCATGACCAAGGGCGTGAACTATCCCAAAGGTTTGCTCCAATGGGCCGATGAGAAAGGTATTCAAAACTGCGTTGACGCATTGGACAATTTGTACGATGAGTATCGCGAGGACAGGTACCGTTGCAGTCCGCTTTTGAGGAAGATGGCTAAGAGTGGGGAGCGGTTTTTCTAGAATAAAAATCAGCCTTAGTTGAAAAAAGGCTCCGTAAGCGTTCATCATCTGGCTAACGCACACTGCATTCTGCTTGCTATTCAGCAGACTGCAATTTCAACTCCTTTGCGCGGATTTCTATGTTTTGTTCCTTGAATAATTTAGCTAATCGCTCAATACAGGCGCTTCGTGCGTTGAGATATTCTCCATCGACATTGGTGAAGTTCATCCATACCCGAAGCGTAAAATTCACTTTTTCGAAGTCTAGTTCGCTGAATACCATATTGGGCGGTTTTGCTTCATAGACAAAATCAAAGGAAGCCATTTCCTTTTCCACCAGCTCTCTGATAGCAGTAAGATCTTCGGAGAAGTTGATTTTGCCGACGACGTCTATTCTTCTGAAATTGGTCTGTGAGAATTCAACGATTGGATTGTCCATGACCAGTCTGTTTGGAATAGACACGTGCTGACCTTTCACATTGAGAATCTTGGTTGCACGGAGTCCTACATCAAGGACATTCCCAAACTGATCATTGGTCTCAATCAGGTCACCTTCTTGAATGGTGCTTCGAATAGAAATGATTAATCCGGACAAAATATTGGCAGCCGTATGCTGGAAGGCAAATGAAAACGCGAGTCCCAAAATTCCAACTCCGGCAAGAAGGGAAGTCACAGTCTTGTCTAAATGAAGGATCCCCAAGGCGATGAAAGTGGCAATGACGAAAATGGAAATCGCTACGAATCGAATAATTAATTTACCAATCGTCATGTTGTTCGACACTTGTCCGACCACTCGCTCTCCTCTTCTTTTAAAGAACTTGACAACGAAATGGGCTATAACCAGGATCAGAACGGCTAGCACGAAATTTGGAATAATCTCAAACCCACCTTCAAACCACGTTTGTAGTTTGTTGGATAGTTTATCGAGTGCGTGTTGTAGGCTTTCTGTGTTCAAAATGATGAGATGTAGTAAATATGTTTCTTTTCGAGATTCTAATGAATCCTACTGTTCATCCGCGCTAGGCAGTAAAACATCGAGTGCAAGTTTACCCTTTTCGTAGTTGGGGTTGATCTTCAACGTTTGTTCATAGCACGAGATGGCGCTCACGGTATCCTGAAGATTTAGGTTGGCATTACCCAACAACCTCCAGGCATAAGTAGAGTTCGAATCTAAAGAATTAAAATATTCCAAAACCTCCTTGGTCTCCTTCCATTTTTGTCCGTTCTCAAGAATGGCTCCGATCGACAGTATATCATCATTGTCCACAAAATACATGTCCGTGGTATCATTCCTCATGCTTTCAAAAACTCGCTTGGCTTCATCGATACCGTGTCCATTGTACACATCGGCAAACTTGTATTTAGCGGATACCGAATAATCTTGCGGTGTTTGACCAAATAAACATTCTGAAACAGCATTGATCATTCTGCCAACTCTAGAAAAATCTCGGTTGGCCATTACAACAATAGAGATATCTTGCTCTGGGTATATGTAAACAATTGATTCGAAGCCAGTGTCTTCGCCTGTGTGCATGATAATCGGACGATCCAGGTACGACTGCAAAAACCAACTCAATCCAATCTTCTCGTCCCAGGGTGTGTCAAAATGCGGACTAGTAAGTAGCTGGTAATGCTGCTCATCCAACACAGGATTTTTTCCATAGGAGCCTCTGTTCAAATGCAACAAAGCCCATTTGCACATATCTGGCAAAGTGGTCTGTAAGCCTGAGCTTGGGGCATAATTGTCGGCATGAGGATAAGGGGTCCATTCCTGCGTTTGCAAACCGAATGAATAAGGAACGGCCCAATTGTTTGGTAGACTGTCAATGGGCTTGTTGTAAATACTGTTTGTCATTCCAGCTGGGACTAAGACCTGCTCTGTGACGTAATCATTGAAAGGCATTCCGCTAACTCGGCTAATGACGATGCCTAGAATATCGAATGCTGAATTGCTGTAGTTAAACTGAGATCCGGGCTCAAAATCCAATTCAAAATCTTTCGCAAACTCCAAATTAACGTCTAGGGATTTTGGGTTAAGCCAATCGTTGGCACTCACATGTCTGGGAATACCCGAGGTATGCGTTAATATGTGCTCTATTGTGATTTCTTCAAATCCGCTACCCTGCATGTGAAACTCAGGAATTAAATCAACAATCTTGTCGTCAAGATGTAATTTACCCTGCTGAACTAGAGTAACCGCGGCGAAGGCAGTAAATGGTTTCGATACAGAGGCTATATGAAAAAGAGTATTGAAATCGGCTTTCTGTTCACGTTCGATATTCTCGTAGCCAAAGGTGCGCGCATAAACCACACTATCACCTTGGGTGACTCCTATTGCCAATCCTGCATTGTTGTTTGTTAACTCCCTCAACTTCTCAATATAGGGAGTCATCACGGAATCTATCAGCAGACTAGTCGGCCCTGCAATTATTGCTTGCATATCAGCTTCCTTCGACGGCACACTAATCGCCTCATTTTGCTGACAACCAAAGAGGCACAGCGAGAATCCTAAGCTGAATATTGATATGGCTAGTCGCATAGATCTTTTGATTTGTAGGTGGCTAAAATATTTTGGATACTCAAGCTCCAATTGGCGTGTAAGATCTCCTTGGCTTTAGGTCGATCACCGTTTTCGAGAGCATCAATAATGTGATTATGCATTTCTGCTGATGTTTGAATGGGTTGTGTGACCATAAAATGGAACTCGTACATGAATATTCTTGTTCGAATATCCTCAATGATCTTCTTGAGATAGACATTGGAATAGTTCTCAATTAGTTTTTGATGGAATTCCATGTCAAGTTTGAGCTTTTGGGTCGGCTCGATGGTTTGCTCAAATGCCCGATTGATCTTTCGAAGTTCGATCAATTGTTCATTGGAATATTCCGCTTTTTCAATGGCTTTGCATTCCAAAATGGTGATCACCTCGAAAATATCAGAAGCTTCATTCTTGGTTAATTCGGTCACAAAAAAACCTCGATTAGGTATGTAAGTAACAATTCCTATCTCCGTGAGTTGAGTGAGTGCTTCTCGAATTGGAGTAACACTTACTTCCAATTTTTTCGCCAATTCAGGCAATGAAATCCTAATTCCAGGTTCAATTTCACCCTGAAGCATGGCTTCGATCAAGATTTCCTTTATTTCCTTCCTGAATGTGTTTTTTACAAGCATAAAGCAAATATAGTATATCGTATACGATTTTACAAAGTTGGCATTGACTCAAATTATTTGTCTTGTTAAAGTACTCCTCAGTCACTGAGCAGCAAAGTGCCTTTACACACGGCCTTTAGCACAAATTGACAGCTCACCTGCGTCGACTTCAATACGTACAATCACGTATATCTGCGATTGTACTGCCTACGTCACACCGCTCGCCATTGAAAGGACTCACCCCTCCATCTCCGTTTTCAAAAGCGCAATTATTTCCTTTGCCAGCACTAGACATTGCTCTTGTTTCTCCAACAGTTGCGATTGAAATACGACTTGATTTTCTATCATATTCTCAAATTCCACATGTTGGAGCAATGCATTGTTATCCACCTTGAATCCCGATTGAATGGATTTCAACTCAGTAAGGTCATCACCAGATGATTTTTGATCTGAGTTTAACCAACTCCCGTTTTTAATAATGTAACGGATCAGATCTCCGTCGTATTCAGTCGATAGGTCTTCTCTATTTTTCAACGTCTCGAGGTTGGGCAACCAGGAGGATAGTCTGTTTCGCAGATTGACATTTTTAATGATACCCAATTTCCCTGAATTGATTAGATCCATTAAAAATCCGTTTTGGGGATAGTATTGCGGAACGCTCGGGGCAAATTGAAGTAAGCTGTCAATGTCAAATGTTGCTTGGTATTTATTCCCTGTTTGGTGAAGTATAGTGAGGCATCCCTTCTTTATACCATTCAGCCGTTCTATGGACTTATCCAGTTCCTTTTTGTTGAAGTCAAAATCTACCTTTAAATTATAGAGTGCTTGCTGTTCAACTTCATTTTGATTTAACGTTTCATAGTAAATGTTCAATTGCAGCGCGATTAAAATTCCAATCACGACCAGAATGATCTCTCCAAATGCATAAAGCAAGTACTTCCCCACCCTATTTTCTTTAATCATGTTTTGCCGGATTTTTCGAAAGAATTTAATCATAGGGTTGTGTGGTTGGTAAAACAGGACGGCAGCATTGTGGCTAAAGTAGGAACTTGCCACGAAGCGCTTCCCCGGCCCTGAAGGGTGGCGCTGGTTGCGAGGTGGTGCTGGTTCCCCGGCCCTGAAGGGTGGCGCTGGTTCCTCGGTCTTGAAGGGTGGCGCTGGTTTCCCCCTACGACTTCCCAGCCAATCCTTTTTTCCAAAGAACACCGAGGGCCACAGCCAATATTGTAGCCACCGAAAGCAACATGGCTCCATTGCCCATTTGACCGTATAAGATGTATCCTGTGCCGAAAAGAGCGGCGTATACCATGAGACAAGCTAGGAACATGGCTAGGATTTGAAGCGGGAGCGAGCCTCTTTCAGTGACTGAATTATAGACTTCGCTGCCTACGGCCTTTTCCCATGATTTGCCCGAAGGACGGATTCTTGTGTAGAAATCAACGAGGGTTTTCTTATCTGTCGGCTTAGTGAAGAGCGTGACCAAGATCCATGAGGCGGTCGTAATCGAAACCCCGAGGATTAGCTCTTGGTAGCCTTCCAGGTTGTGGTCGATTAATTTCAGACCGATGGCTACTAGGAAGGATACCACCATTCCCGCAATTTCTGTGTAGGCATTGATTCTCCACCAGAACCAGCGCATGATGTAGATCAGTCCGGTTCCTGCTCCAATTTGAAGGAGTAAGTCAAACCCTTCTTTCGCACTCTCGATTTTAAGCGAAAGCAAGGCAGCTAATACCATAAGAACTACGGTACTTACTCGCGCTACATTAACTTGTTGTTTGTCCGTTGCATCCTTCTTTACAAAACGCACATAAAAATCGTTGACCACATAACTCGATCCCCAATTGAGGTGGGTGGAGATGGTACTCATGAAGGCGGCTACAAGTGAGGCGACAACAAGTCCGAGCAAACCAGCTGGCAAGTATGTAAGCATGGCTGGATAAGCATGATCATGACCCAAGTTGGCCGCATCGACATGTGGGAAGGCCGATTGGATATCTGATAATTCGGGGAACATCACCAATGAAGCAAGGGCGATGATAATCCATGGCCACGGACGAAGGGCGTAATGCGCTACGTTGAAAAAGAGGGTCGCTCCTACTGCATGATTTTCATTTTTGGCACTCAACATTCTTTGCGCGATATAGCCTCCACCCCCTGGCTCTGCGCCGGGATACCATACACTCCACCATTGAACGGCAAGCGGAACGATGAACACACCAAGTAAGAGCTCTGGATCGTCGAAGCTAGGAATGAATTGCAGTTTGTCGCTCACATTCTCGTGGCTCAATAAGTTAGACAAACCATCAATTGCCGGGTTGTCCAAAATCACCCAAGCGGCGCCAATCGAACCGATCATGGCCAAGATAAACTGCACAAAATCCGTGATAATCACACCGCGCAATCCACCAATCGCACTATATATAACAGTCACGGTCGAAGCAATCAACAATGTCTCTAGCGGTTCTAGTCCGAGGAGCACCTCCCCAATTTTAGTCGCCGCAAGGCACACAGTTGCCATGATGCAGATATTGAAGAACACGCCCAGATAAATAGCTCTAAATCCGCGGAGGAAGGCCGCTTCTTTCCCGCCGTAGCGCATTTCGTAAAACTCTAAGTCGGTCGTAACTCCCGATCTACGCCACAATCTCGCGTACACGAATACGGTAAGCATTCCCGTGAGCAAGAAAGCCCACCACGCCCAGTTTCCAGCGATACCATTTTTTCGAACTATGTCGGTGACTAAGTTGGGTGTATCGGCCGAAAAGGTTGTTGCGACCATTGAAACTCCCAATAACCACCAGGGCATATTTCTTCCTGAGAGAAAAAACTCCTGTGCATTTTTACCCGATTTACGGGCGACAGCTATACCTATAAATAGAGAAACCGCGAAAAAGGCGATAATAATGGCCCAATCGATGGATTGCAATGAGATCTGGATCATACGAGCAAACTAAGAGTGTCTGTGAATAGGGAGCAATGTAATTCAAAGCGCACGAGAATTTTTG
>JADFAK010000110.1 GCA_015665315.1 Flavobacteriales bacterium
TTGAAAAGGCTGTGAACCAACTCCTTCACTTCGAAAAAGACAAAGTCAATATCCTGGCGTTTAGCGTGGGCGGTGTAATTGCCTGGAAATTTGGACTGGTAAGTGACAAAATTGAATCACTGGTATGCGTTTCTTCTACCCGACTTAGAAAGGAAGAGAATCGGCCTTCGGGTGAAATCATGCTCTACTTTGGGGCCGACGACGAATACAAGCCCCAACTTGATTGGTTCACTAAAATGCACGTCAAGCACGAGCTAATAAGCAAATACGGCCATGAAGTGTATATGGACGCCAAATTTGCAACTGAGTTGAGCAATAGTTACGTTGCGACTGCTAAACATTTGCCAGCGGCTAAATAGACCAACCCCTACCGCTTCAAACCACACTTAATCCCACGGTTGTTTTTCTAGGACTGTCAATCTAAAATCTTTGTTAATCAGACTTCACACCTGTGTTTTTCTTGAGCATAAAATTTGTCCTACATGAGGTAATAAAGTAGTTTTAGTCATGCCAACATGTTCGCTTGGAGATCGCTTGAATTAAACCAACCCCTTCTCTGCAGATGAAGGCACACGGATTTCTTTACGTCTCTGTGCAACTGAAAAACTACACAATGAAGCACTTGATTTTTCTTATTCTCCTCAGCTATTTTCCTGGATATATTATTTCTCAAACCATGACACCCGAAGCACTGGGTTTTAGCGCTCATCGGTTGTCCAGCGAAGAACTAGGCGATGTCAACTACTATTTAAGTGCCGACTCCTCGACTGTTCCAAAACCCTTGTTGGTTTATTTAGATGGCTCTGGCGCCTACCCGCTGTTTCAAGAAATCGACGATGGTGGAATCGGCTCCACAGTCGTGCTAGACTTCGATAAACTGTCCCAACAATTCACTATTCTACTAATCAGTAAGCCGGGGATACCCTTTGTCGATAAAATGGGCTTCGATCAATATGGTTATCCAGAATATCCAGAACCACTGGAATACAAGGAAAAACTATCGCTCAACTGGCGAGTTCAATCGGCCGATCAGATTATCAATCAGCTCGTCAAGACTAAAAAAGTCGACCCAAATCGCATTGTTGTTTTAGGCTTTTCTGAAGGCGCACAAGTTGGTCCGCTCCTCGCTGCTACCAATCATCATATCACGCATTTGCTGCTCTTTGGTGGTAACGGACTCAATCAGTTTTTCGACCCGATTATTACGGCACGTATGAAAGCCGCGAGCGGACAGTTAACCGAAGAAGAGGCGCAAATGGAAATCGACTCACTTTTTATTGCCTATGACAAGATTTACAATGATCCGAACAATACGAAGGAGAATTGGTGGGGACATACCTATCAGCGATGGTCATCGTTCACCGAAAGTGCTCCATATAAGTCTTTGCTCGATCTGGACATTCCGATATACATCGCCAATGGAAGTTTGGACGAAAACTCTGTTTTAAGCGCCGACTATATTAAACTAGAATTCATTCGAAAGAGAAAAACCAATCTAACCTATAAAACGTACGTCAATTACGACCATCAATTCAATGAACTCAAATTTGTGGAAGGAGAATTCAAGGAGGCGACACCTCGATTAGATGAGGTATTGGATACAGCTTTTGATTGGTTGGATGGGCAAGATTAATTTCCTTCAAAAGTGATGACCTACGACTGCTAAGCATTTGCCAGCGGCAAAAAAAAGACCTCAAAAGCACTTATAAAACGGACGACTTTGCGGATGCCATTGGAAGATCTATTCCCCCAGAATATCTTTGTCGCCTGATTGATGTTGATCACGCTGACACAAATTTTGATGGGAATATTTAACTACGGAAATGCGAAAAACAAGAATGGGAAGTTTGTAAGCGAGGGCGAACTAAGAGGCAATCGAAAAATGCAGGTTAAAATGACCGGTAGCGTGCTTGAACAACTGAGAAACATGCACATCGGACCCGCGGACGAACTAAAACTGGAGTATTTTTTCTACACGAATACAGCCGACAAAGCCAAACAAATGGCCATTGAAATCGGCAAATTGGGATATACCGTGCAACACGGAAAAGTAGAAGACCCCAAAGATCTTTTCATCGTAACAGGCTGGACCAATGAACTGATAATGAGCAATCAAGTCGTGGAACAATGGGTGAGGTATATGTGCGAATTTGGCTATAAATACGATTGTCAGTTTGACGGTTGGGGCACCAGTCCGAATCAGATTGATTGACGATTGATTGAGGCAACCAGTTTAAGATGTCTTCTTATTAGCCATTCGGCAAATGTTGATTCGGCTGGATTGACTTTGTGCAGTCGACAAGGGACAGCGGTGAAGGCCGCTAGTGAGTTTCATGGGCATAGGTGAGTAACTTTGTGACCTATGCACGCGTCTCAAAGCAATACTAGTACAATTTCATGAAGTCAATTGCTGCCTGTTTTTTCATTTTAGTATCCTTTTCATTATTCGGTCAAACCAAATCTGAGCAGCTAGATAGCATCTTCACGCTACTCCATGAGAACGATCGTTTCAATGGGTGTATTCTCATAGCCGAGGAAGGAGAGCCTATATTCAATAAAGCATACGGCTACAGCGATGTCGAAGGTGGGCTGCAACTCAGCACCAACTCTATCTTCAAACTAAATTCCGTAACCAAGCAATTCACGGCATTCGGGATAATTCAATTGATGAATCAAGGTAAACTTGACCTCGACGACAACCTAGCCAAACATCTTCCCGAATTGAGTTTCTACGAGGATGTGACCATTCGACACCTTCTCAACCATACCCATGGCATACCCGATTATGACAGCCTCTTCCTCGCTCAGTGGGACCTGGCTCAGATCGCGACCAACAATGATATAGTCGAACTCTACAAAAAACACTCGCCTTCGAAACGATTCAAAGCCGGCGATCAATTCAACTACGGAGGTATTGGTTATGAACTCCTGGCAGTTGTAATCGAACGTATTTCAAATCAAAGCTACAGCAGCTTTCTAGCAGAAAACATCTTCGATCCTCTCGAAATGGACAATACATTTGACTTCGCTCGGTTGGAATCTACTCCTTTGGGCGCAAACATGGTCGTAGGCTATGTGTTCGATGAAAATCTTGGTCGGCGTGAACGCGTTGACTTACTTCCTCAAGAGGTGTCGAAAGATTGGAGCAATGGGATTTATGGCTCGGGAAATATTCACTCGACGACCGCCGACTTATTGAAGTGGGACAGGGCGTTGAAGGATACGGGGTTTGTTTCACGTGCAGACTCACTCCTGCTTTTTTCGCCAACCACCCTAAACGATGGGAGTGAAATCAATTATGGATTTGGATGGTGGTTACTGGAAAAGGAATCCACCGGTAAAATTGTTAGTCACGCGGGAAATTCCGGTGGCTTTGAGACACATTATGAGCGACATCTGGATTCCGACAAGACTATCATCATCTTGCAAAACTTCGATGCTACAACTCCAGCTATTAATGCGATCGACGCCATTCTGTACAATCAGCCAATTGACTTCGTTCTGGTGAGGAAGGAAATAGATTTAACCGAAGAACAGTTGATGCGATTTGTGGGGTCATACGTCCTCAACGAAAATATTGGCTTCGACGTTTTTGTAGAAAACGGACAGCTTTTCGCGCAACTTTCTGGACAAAGTGCCATTCAACTTCGACCAGAAACAGAAAACACATTCTTCGTGAAAAAAGTCGACGTTCAATTTGAATTTTCACACGACTCGACAAGTGATTCCGACACTATGACCATTTTCCAAAATGGTAATCGGATGGAGGCTCGAAAGGTCGTTGACTAAGCTTACCTTCCAACTCGTGTGCTGTGATGCAACAAGCATTAATACCCTGCACTTCCCCTCTTCGTTCAAAACACAATGCCGAATTTTTAGCATACCTTCATGAAAGCAACCAATGCATTTCCCCTATGACGCTGAAATACACGTGTTCTATCCTTATTAACCTACCAATAAATCAGGTGGTCGACCTCTGGAACAATGAAAATCACTTCAAAGAATGGCAGGACGGATTTATCGCTATCGAGCATCTATCTGGCACTCCACATACTCCAGGTGCTAAATCCAGAATCAGATTGAAAGGCCCGAAAGGCGAAATGGAGTTGATTGAGACGATTCAATCGATTGACCTGCCACATCAGAAAACGGCGCTCTATGAACACAAACACATGACCAATACCCAAGTCACCAAATTCAAAAGGTTGTCGGCCAATCAAACCGAATACACCACCGAAGTCGAATACCTCCAATTCAACGGAGTGCTTATTAAAATCTTCGCTCGTTTGTTCCCAAATAAGTTCAAAGCCCAAAGCCAAAAATGGATGGATCAATTCAAATCTTTTGCAGAAGGCTAAGTCAATCTTACCCAAAGCTAGCGCGCTTTTTCAGGGTGTTCCAATTCGCCCACACCCCTAGACAACAGGAAACTATATCCACAAGAGAACACTTTTACACCCGATTTACATTGATTTACACAGATTTATAATTGACCGGCTAGTGAAGGCATATCTTCGGCGTAAATCATTGAAAACTATGAACAACACGACAATTCAATACCAACTCGCAGTCGCAGTCCTGCTCACTACGTTTATCGTTTCGTGCACGGGACAGGAACAGACTATCCATTCGAATACGCTCGCTTTGTACGAGGCAGAAATTTCGCCGGAATCGAGGTGTGAAATGCCTGCGCTCCACACCCAACAACTGGCTAACAATATCCTTGAGATCTATGAAGACGTTCGCGGAGATATTTGGTTTGGTACAGTTGACAAAGGCGTGGCGCGGTACAATGGAGAGACACTCACTTTCATAAGTGAAGACGAAGGGCTGTGCGGCAAAACTGTTTCCGACATTGCCGAAGATGGGGATGGAAATCTGTGGTTTGGCACCTATTCGGATATGTGCATCTACGATCCCAACAGATCAAATGACGACGATCCGACCTTCTCCTATTTTGAAAAATCAGGCCAAGTGCCAAAATTGGGCTACGGCTGGAAGAATGTGAAGTCTTTCGTTCAAGGTGAAATATGGGTCAATTCCCACCACGGCATGTTCCAATACATCGATCGAGAATTTGTCGAGTTCAAAGTGCCCACAAAACAGGAAGCTAAACCCTCTTTTTGCAATACGCCTGGGTTGGTATCGCTGGAGATTATTGACCGACAAGGAAACATGTGGTTCAAAACCGATGGCGAAGGGGCCTATATGTTTGATGGACAGGAATTTCATCAGTTTACCGATAAAGACGGACTCCTCAGCAACAACGTCATGTGCATTGCCCAAGGTAAAAACGACGAAATCTGGTTTGCCTGTCGCACCTCGCTTGATGATCAATCTGGAACAGGAGGCTTGTGCAAGTACGATGGAAAAAGTATGATGACTTTTGAAGATCTGGACGGATTGTTTGACAATAATTTGCAGACGATCTACGCCGATAAATCAGGGAATATCTGGATCGGTGCAACAGGTGTTGGCCTCTATAAGTTTGACGGTGAGAAGTTTAATTTTTACAAGGAACCGAAAGAGGTAGACAATACTCCTAGTGGCTATACGAGCGGTCTGCAAAGTGCTTTGGAAGACAGTCAAGGCCGACTGTGGCTTGGGTATTCGGGCGGGTTGTTCCGACTGGATGGCGATGAGATCGTTAACATAACTCTTACTGGTCCTTGGCACTAGGACTGTTCTGCATTTGCATTTATTGCTAGTAAAAACCCAACGCATTCAACCATGATTAAGAATATTTCCCTCCTACTTGCCCTTATTTTCACCTCCCAAATTGCACTGCTGGCTCAAGATCACGAGTCGGTGCTGAATGCTCCGGACAACTGGGTAAGCGAAATTATACCCTTCCCCATCGACTTCGCACCTGAAATTGACTTTGTCGGTATCGAAGAACTACGATTCGCGCCAGGCTGGTCCGATTCTACGAGTCAGGAATTTTGGTCCTACATGTTTGTCTGGCATATCGACGAATATGGCCCCATGAACACCGAGAAACTCACGACCTATTTTCAGAGCTATTACGACGGATTGATGGACATTGACATTCGAAATAGCTGGGACCATGAAGGGGCCGAAATACTCGAAAAAGCACACTGTTCATTCAAGGCCACGACAGACGGATTTGCGGGTGAAATGTATCTGTACGACGCATTTTTCAAGCATGAATATTTTAGATTGTACATCCATGTAACCGATTCGATTTGTCCAAAAACGAAGAAACAAGTCATTACCTGTGAAGTCTCTCCTCATCCTTTTGATCACCCGGTTTGGGCTATTTTCGAGGCAGTCACTCTCAAGGAAAACTGTGATTAATTGGCGTGTAAGCTTTATTTAGCATACGCAAATGTCCAATCGGGGAAGCCTTATGTCACTGCTTCCTTAGTAACGTATATGGCCCAAAGGAAAATCACAACCGTCTCTGTTTTGTTAGAGTAGAAGGCCCTGGAAGTCGTAAACTGAAACAGGGTTTATCCCACTACTTCTCCCCCCTCCTCGCCACTTCCCGGACCAAGTGTTATCACCTGATCGGCATAGTCGACGAGGGGGCTGTTGTGTTCGATGAACAGTACGGTGTCTCCGCTTGTCACTAGCGAGTCGAATACTTCTAATAATTTTAGAATGTCGACATGGTGCAATCCAGTGCTTGGTTCGTCAAATAAGTACAAGGTGTGGCCCGACTTCTTCTTCAACATGAAGGTGGCAAGCTTGAGGCGTTGGGCCTCTCCTCCTGATAGTGTATTTCCCGACTGACCAAGCTGCAAATGTCCTATTCCAAGTCGCTGCAGTACATGGAGACTTTTCAAGATGCGGTCGTCTTCGAAGAAATCTAAAGCTTCCGAAATAGTGAGATGCAATACCTCTCCGACAGACTTCCCTTTGTACGTGCTCTTGAGGGTGCTTTCATTGTAGCGCATACCGTCGCAAGCATCACAAGACATCCAAATATCACTCATGAAATCCATGCTGGTCTTGACCTTTCCGTGGCCTCCACAGCTTGGGCATTTGCCGTTTTTGGTAAGGTAAGAGAAGTCGGCCTTTTTGAGGGACCGTTCTTTCGCCGAGGGGGTCGAAGCGAATAGGATTTGAATGCGTTCGAGAATTCCGGTATAAGAGCTAGGAGTGATCAAGCGATTGGCTGTGAGTGCACGTTGATCCATCATCACCACTTCCTCAAATTGATCGAATCCATGCGTCGAGACACACCCCACAGGTCGCTTTTTCAACCATGAACCATAAAGTACATCTTTGACCAAAGTTGATTTTCCACTTCCAGAGACGCCAGTAAGGGCAATCAAATTTCCTGACTTGAAACTCACGTCGAAGCCTTTGAGGTTATTGGCACTTGCTCCGACGATTCCGAAAGAAGTTCCTTGGTGCTTTTTCCGTGCTTTGGACTCAGCTGGCGCCGAATGCAAGAGTTCATAGGTAAGTGATTCGGGACGGGACTTTAGCGCCTCCAGCTTTCCTTGAAACACTACTTCTCCACCCTGACTACCAGCTCCGGGCCCCATTTCTATTAGGTAGTCTGCATGGGAAATGAGATCGCGGTCGTGCTCCACTACGACCACCGTATTTCCTTTGATGGTAAGTTGCCTCAACAGTTGAACGAGCACAGCCACTTGCTGCTTGTCGAGGCCAATAGTCGGCTCGTCCAGCACATAAATAATCCCATAAAGATGGCTCGACAACTGACCTGCCAGGTTGATGCGTTGTAGCTCTCCCCCTGAAAGTGAATTGGCCGTTCGATTCAAACTCAAGTAGCCAAGTCCCAACTCGTTGATTGTGCTCAAAGCAGTTTGGACATTCGGAATGACCTTTTGGGCTATTGCGTGAATTGCGGCGTCTGAAATTTGGTCCATACTTCGGATGAATTCCAAGCATGCCCTCACCGACATTTGCGCTAGCTGATAAATATTTTTCCCCAAGAAACTCGTGGTTAACAGCTCGGGCTTCAACCGACTTCCTTCGCACACTGGACATTGAACTTCGTGCATGAGATCTTCGAGATCCTGGATGTTCTTGTTGTGTAATTTTCGTTGGTACTCGTCTTCGATGTAATGGCAGAGGCCCAGCCACTTCGCCTTCAACTCTTGCGTTCCAGTTCGTGACTTGGTGGTGAACTCCCATTGCACTTCCCATACTTTATCTCCCGCGCCAAAGAGAATGACTTGCTGGATTTCGCGTGGTAAATCGGACCAAGACTGACTTAAATCCCAATTCCTTTTGTTGGCTACTTCCTTGAGTGTGGCCATGAACTGACCGTGGGGATCGCCGTAATAGTGAATCGCTTTATTCATCGAAATCGCGCCTTCCAACACGTTTTGGTCTGGATGTAAAATGATCTTGTCGGGATCACATTTAAGCACGCTTCCCAATCCCTTGCACTCCGGACAAGCGCCCAGGTGGTGGTTGAATGAGAAATGTTGGGCCGTAAAATCGCGCCCCTCGCGCTGGGCAATGCGTGAATAGAGCAGTCGGAACACATCGTACACCCCCGACAAAGTCCCCACGGTGGAGCGATTCGAGAGACTTCCTACTTTTCGATTAATCCCAATGGCAGGTCCCAAACCTGAACTGAAAGTAATCTTCGCTTCGTTGCTCTGTTGGATGAAGGAGCGGCTGTGGGCCGACAAAGACTCTGAAAACCGAGTGCTGGCCTCGGCAAAAAGGGTATCGTATACCAAGGACGATTTTCCAGAGCCTGAAATTCCTGTGACGACCGTGAGTTGGTCTCTTGGAATCTCGACGTCAATGTTTTTGAGAGCATGGGTATTCACTCCTTGTAAAATAATCTTGCTGTTGTCGAATGGGACTTTTTCTGCATGCTTCTGGACGATGGCCTTCTCAATCTGAACTTGAGGACTTCCTTGTCGGACAAGCTCACCTCCCGACTTTCCGCTTTTCGGCCCCACTTCGATGTGCCAATCGGCATGTTGGATAATCTGATCGCTCTGCTCAATGCACACGATGGTATTGCCCTTCTCTTTGATGGCAGTGAACAGTTGGAGTAAGGAATGGACATCGGCGTAGTGCAGACCGATACTTGGCTCAACGATCACGTACAGCGTGTCTCCCGTATCCTTCTTTTGGAGCTGATTGGCAATTTTGATACGTTGCGCTTCGCCACCAGAAAGAGTGGTTGAAGATTGGCCCAAAGTCAAATATCCCAGCCCTATTTCTTTTAAGATCTGGAGTCCGCCCAGAACTTTTTTCTGATCGTGGAAGAAATCAATGGCCTCGTTGACAGACAAGCGATAGACCTCGGCGATGGACAATTTGTTGTATTTTACTTGGAGCGTTTCTTCATTGAATCGTTGGCCATTGCAGGTTTCACAGACGAGGTCGACTACCCCCAGAAAGTGCATGCCAATTTGCGTTTTTCCCGCTCCTTGGCACGTTTCGCAGCGACCACCTTTGGTATTGAAGGAGAAACGTGATTTTGTGTACCCTCGCTTTTTGGCCTCCACTGTAGAGGCGAAGATATCTCGCACGTGGTCAGACAAACCCAAGTAGGTGGCAGGATTGCTTCGGGGAGTCTTTCCAATAGGGGTATGATCGATGAAAACCAGTTTGTTGATCGCTTCCAAATTCTCAGTCCGATCTACCTTGATTTTACCCTCGATTTCAATGCCCAAGTGATTTTGAACGGCTTTGAGTAACGTTCCAAAGACCAGACTGGATTTCCCAGCACCGGATCTTCCGCTCACAACATTGAGCATGCCCAATTGAAAATCGACCGAAATGTGCTTCAAGTTGTTCTCGCTGCAGCCAACCAATCGAAGTACTCCTTTGGATTTCAACGATGAGCTAGGCTGTATAAAATCGGAATGAGTCAAGGCTTGGAGGGTCGGACTGACCAACTTCAGCTTATCCTGCAGCAGAAATTCGGAAAAGGAGCCATTGAAGAGTAGCTCTCCTCCATTGACTCCTGCGTTGGGGCCGATGTCGATGATATGATCGGCACTGCGAATGGTATCCAGGTTGTGTTCGACAACGATAACCGTATTTCCCTTGTTGACTAGCTCACGGAAATAGTGGAGCATTCGGATGTTTTCCTCCTTGTGCAGCCCAATTGATGGCTCGTCGAAAATATAGAGCACATTGCTGAGCGATACCGCGATTTGGTTGGCTACGCGGATACGTTGAACTTCACTGGCAGACAACGATTTGGCCGTCCGCTCCATGGTAAGGTGTCCGAGTCCGAGATCGATGAGAAGTATAAGTTGTTTATTGATCTTATCGACGATCTTTTGACCTACTTCATCCCAGGAGTTTTCGTCGATCCACGTCTTAAGCTCGAGTAATTCCAATTTAGTCAGATCGGCGATAGACATCTTGTGAACATAGACGCTTAGCGCTTCTTGATTGAGTCGGCTCCCCTGGCAGTCTGCGCAGGTGATGGAATGGACATACTTTAAAATATTCGCGTTTCGATCGCGACGAAGAATGTCTGACATGATCGGAATCATCCCTTTGTAATGTCCCTCTTCACGCGGCTTGGCTTTGATACCGGTCCATTTCAATCGGGACTTCAAGCTATGTTTGCCGAATGGCACTTTAATCTTATCGCTCCCATAAAGGACAATCTTTCGTTGCGCATCGGTGAGCTCATTCCATGGAATATCGACATTGAATCCTTCCGCTTCGCACACCTGATTGAGTACGTCGATGGTCACTTGCGAGTACATGATATAGCCCGTAGGAAGTGTAGGCGCCAAGGCTCCTTCTCGAATCGATTTTTCAGGCAGACTGATCAGTCGGTCTAAATCAATTTCTTCCTGCATCCCAATCCCATTGCATCGAGGACATTTCCCCCTGTCTGTATTGAAAGAAAAGAGCGACCTGGACAACTTTGCCCCCTCCCCCCTTCGTGCAAAAAGCAATCGGAGCAAGTCGTGCACATCAGACATAGTACCAACCGTCGAACGGATACTGGAGCCAGTGGTATGCTGGCCAATTGCAATTACGGGGGACAGCCCTTCGATTTGGTCGACATCAGGTCGATTGAGTTTCCCAGCAAATTGTCGGGCAAAAGATGGAAGCGTTTCAAAATACCTGCGTTGTCCTTCCTTGGCGATAAGATCAAATACCAAACTCGATTTTCCAGAACCCGAAATTCCAGTAGCCACGATGAGCTTGTTGTGTGGAATGTTGAGGCTAATGCCTTTTAGGTTGTTGGTATGCGCTCCTCTGATCTGTATTTCCCGCTGTGCGTTTGCCACCATGCGGTGAAATTAATGAAATAACGAGCATCACGAAATCAATTGTAGGTTTGCAAGAATTGCATTAACAATTTGAACTTTCATATTAACCATCTCTTTCAATCTGATATATTGCATATATGAAAGTACTCTCTCGCCTATTTTCTCTGTCTTTGATATTGATTCTGATGGTCATTGAATCCTACGGTCAGCACACCTACGTGTATAAATTCGACGAATTGGCCAGTGAAGGAAGCATCTATGAATTGGTCAATGAAAGTGAGATGATTTTGCTGTCCACTTTGGGCACCGACGAACCTATCTTTGGAGATATTGCCGTCGCTCCATCGGGAGATATTTACGGCTTGTCTGGACTTGGAGCGATTTGTTTGATTAATTTGGAGACAGGCACAACCACAGAAATAGGAAATTTTTCCGTCGAAGCTGGGCACGCGGCGTTCACGTGCGATTCTCAATACAACTGTTACACCATCGATTTGTGGTACAATTTCATCTCCTTCAATCTGCTTACCTTGGAAGAAGTGACGCTGGCCATTTTCGATGAATTACCCGCTGGAGATTTGACTTTTTACAACGGCAGATTAGTTTACTCGACTGCTAATGGCGAATTGAAAGACATTGATATGGACACCTATGAAAGGACTGTCATCTATAATTTCCCGCCCGAAATGATCACCTTGGCCGGGATTTGGGGAATAGCCAATTCCTTTCATCAATGTGGAGCAGAGGAAATATTAGCCGGCAATACGTCCAATCAGATTTTTAAAATAAACGTGGAACAAAACACCTTTGAGGAATTTGACATTACCTATGACATTGATGAGGGCGGACTGATATATGGCATGGCCTCAACCGATGAGGTGCTGGCTTCTGATTGCGATGGTATTGTGCGTGTGAATGAGTTGTGGGAGAGCGAATTGAACTCACCTATTTTCCCGAATCCAGCAAATGACCTAATCAACATTACCCATTTCAACCGAGTTGAGCGCTTGCAGTTTTTTGATTTGGATGGGGATCTCGTGAAAGAAATCATTCAACCCAATTCGCAGGAATCTATTGCAGACCTGCTTCCTGGATGCTATTCCGTTTTTGTTCATTTCCAAAAAGGGATAAAAGAAACATCCAAACTCATCGTATTGCGTTAGGGCTTTTTCTTTGTTATCTTGGCTATACTTAGCCTTCTAAAACAACCTATATGAATACGCGCTTCCATCAATTTGTTACCTTAACAGCATTACTCATCGGGGCCATTGAATCATACGGTCAGCACACCTACATATATAAATTCGACGAATGGGCCAACGAAGGAAGTATCTATGAATTGGTCAATGAAAGTGAGATGATTCTGCTCTCGACCTTGGGTACAGACGAACCTATCTTTGGGGATATCGCTGTTGCGCCGAATGGTGAGATTTACGGGTTGTCGCAACCTGGGGGCATTTGTTTGATCGATTTAGAATCAGGTACAACTACGGAGTTGGCCACATTTTCAGTTCTAGCCGGACATACTTCATTTACATGTGACTCCCAATACACGTGCTACACCATCGATTTTTGGTTTAATCTAATCTCCTTCAACTTGATTACCTTGGAGGAAGTGACGCTTGCTACATTTGATGAAATTCCTTCGGGGGATTTGAGTTTTTACAATGGACGATTGATCTACCCCAGTGGCAATGGCGAATTAAAAGTCATCGACATGGACACCTATGAACGGTCGGTCCTATACTATTTCCCACCCGAAATGATCACCCTGGCTTCGATTTTTGGGCTTGGTAACTCGTTTCATCAATGTGGAGCTGAAGAAGTTATCGTCGCTAACACCAACAATCAGTTCTTCAAAATCAACATTGAGGAAGATACCTTTGATGAATTCAATATCACCTACGATATTGATGAGGGCGGACTTGTATACGGCATGGCCACGACTGATGACTTGCTCGCATCTGATTGCGATGGTATTGTGGGCGTGAATGAGTTGTGGGAGAGCGAATTGAACTCACCCATATTTCCAAATCCAGCTGCAGACATAATTCACATTACCAACGCAAAAGGGGTCGAGCATTTGCAATTCTTTGATCTCGATGGAGATCTTGTTAAAGAAATCAGTCAACCGTCCACGTACGAATCAATAAATGATCTGCATCCCGGGTATTACTCTGTTTTCGTACATCATCGAAATGGAAAAAAAGAAGCATCCAAACTGATAGTATTGCGCTAGGGCGTTTTCTTTGTTATTTTAGCACACTTAGCATTCTAAAACAAGCCCAATGAAAGCACCTACATGCCAATTGCTTGTCCTATCCATTCTTTTTCTTGGGGCAATTGAATCCTCTGGTCAGCACACCTACGTATACAAGTTCGACGTCGACTACCTTGTGGGAAGGGTATATGAATTGGTCGATGAAAACAGCATGGTCTTGTTGACAACTTTGGGAGACTCAGAGCCCGTTTACGGAGATATTGCTGTTGATCCATCGGGTGGCCTATATGGATTGTCGCAAGATGGCTACATTCGATCAATTGATCTGGACGCCGGCACATCGACGGAAATTGGTCTATACTCTGGCCTCTCGGGGCATACAGCATTTACTTGCGATGCGCAATCGAACTTCTACACACTTGATTTTTACTACAATTTGATTGCCTTCAACACCATTACTTTGGAAGAAACAACTCTAGCCAACTTGGGAGAATTTTCCCCAGGTGATTTGAGTTTTTATAACGGAAAGTTGGTATACCCAAGCAGTGAAGGGGTTATTAAAGCTGTGGATATGGCTACATTTGAAGTAGAAGTTATCTACGAATTACCTCCCGAAATGATCAACTTGAATGACATTTACGGCATTGTGAACGTCTTCCACAACTGCGGATCGGAACAACTCATCGTTGGCAACATGTCCAATCAGTTGTTTAAAATTGACGTGCAGACCAACACTTATGAAGAGTTGGACGTGACGTATGACGTTGAAGAAAACGACTATCTCTTTGGAATGGCTTCGACCGATGATGTATTGGCCTCAGACTGCAATGAAATAGTAGGATTGAATGAAGTGTTGGTCAGCGATTGGGCCGCACCCATTTTTCCCAATCCAGCAACAGATGTTATCTATATAGCCAGCTTCAATCAAATCGAAAGACTGAGAATCTACGATCTGAACGGGGATTTCGTCAAGGAAATCAATCAGCCTGCCGCTCAGGAAAACATCCATGATTTGAACCCAGGCTACTATTCTGTTTTCGTTGATTATAGTACCGGAAAAAGCAAGGCTTTAAAGCTTATCGTAGTGCGCTAAGTCCTACGCTGAATTCCTCTTGATAGGAAGGCTTACTTCTGTAAATTTTGTCCTTTATCTCCTCGCGTCTTAGGCTTTTTGTACTTCTTGGCAATTTCAAACTTCCAGCTGTTCCCCAAGTTCACCTTCTTGTTCTTGTCCTTCTTTTCGTGAAAAGCTTTGCCCGGTTCGAGTTTCTTCGAGTTCCTGTGCGGACTTTTTTGATACTTCGGCTTTGGGCGCTCTTCGGGTGTTTTTTGGTTGGAAATCTCTAGATTCTCGGGAAGAGATAGTTCGGGAATCTTCAGGTCCATCCATCCTTCGATAATCTCTTTGTGTTCGGCTTCCACTTCGGTAAAAAGTAGAATAGAGTGTCCCTTCTTCTCCGCTCTACCTGTTCGACCAATGCGATGCATGTAGTTTTCAGGAAAATCTGGGGTATCCAGGTTGATCACATGCGAAATATCGGCGAAGTCGATACCACGTGCCACCACGTCGGTCGCCACAAGAATATTGATCCTTCCTTTCTCGAAGGCATCCACTGCCCCAAACCGCGCATTTTGCGACTTATTCGAGTGGATTACACTCATACGCGAAGAGAAGTGGCCACCGATGGTTTCGTACAATCGATCGGCCGATTTTTTTGATGCGACGAAGATGAGGGTCTTTTTAAATTCTTCCTTGTCTTTGAGCAATATCTTGAGCAGATTGGCCTTGGTGTAAAAGTTAGGAACGGAATAGGAAGTCTGCTCAATATTGTCCAACGGCGTCCCGCTCAACTCGATTGAAATAAACTCAGGAGCGATGAAAAATTCGTTAATCAATTCCTCCACTTCCGAAGTCATTGTCGCCGAAAACATGAGGTTTTGTCGGCGTTCCGGCAAAAGATCAAAAATATTAGTAAGCTGAAATCGAAATCCCAAATCCAGCATTACATCAACCTCATCAATGACAAGTTTTTGGATAGCTTTTAACTTGAGGGCACCATTCAAGACCAGGTCGTACAGTCGGCCTGGCGTGGCCACCACGACGCTTGCCCCTTGCGCGACATCTTGCGCTTGTGTGCTGATATTGGCTCCTCCGTACACACCGACAATGCGATGGCTCATGTACTTGGTGAGTTTCTCAATTTCTTCTACGATTTGAGCGACTAGCTCTCGCGTAGGAACAATGACGAGAATACGAGGTGAAATTTGCTTGGAGAACTTAAAGTCTTGCAAAAGCGGGAGCATGAAAGCCAGGGTCTTTCCAGTACCCGTTTGTGAGATACCCACTACATTCTTCCCTCCCCTAATCAAGGGCCAGGCTTCAAGTTGAATGGGCGTAGGATGCTCAAAACCGAGGTCATCAACGGCATTTTGCAGGGGTCGGTTCAGTTCAAATATGTCAAATGTTGGCATCTCCTCCATAGTATTGGCAAAGTTAATTCAATCGAACGCTTAATCGCCACTGAATGCAAAGAGATTCCAACCAAGTTCCGTTTCAACTCCTTGTTCACCATTTGCGCGCATGCGTCAAAACACAGACTATGCAAACCACGATTTCACATAACATGGCCGACGACAACTTACAGCTAAATGTACATCACGGGACAACTTCAAGGGGCGAAGATGCATCTTAAAGGAAATCTAAACTCTGGTCTTTGGGATTCACTCAAAGCCGTTTTTACAAACTAAACTACGTACTATGAAAACACTTTTTACTTGCTTAGTAACCCTCTTCCTTTTTGTTGGAATGAGTGAACGATCATCTGCATGTGTGGACTATCATCCTGATTCGGTTGTGGTAAATATTCTTGCTGACACGATCAATTGCAACATTATTATTGAAGTCTCTAATTTGAACATGTTTGGAGGAAATCCGAATGATTTCTGCAGTTGCGGCATTACGAATGCGCTTGGTGATGGAACAAATATTCTTTGGGTCGCCTTTGTGGACGCTGTGACGAACGAACCAGTAGAGGGATTTGACTTATGGGGATATGCGGATGCCGCGGGGACTTCCTGGGAAGATGCAGATCCGGGAACGATCGATTGGAACGGATTTATTTCAAATGTCAACAGCGCCGGCATTGTCGCTGGTCAGGATGTCAAACTTTGGATTATCATAGACTCCTTAGATAGCCAATGGTCGTGGGTTTGTGGTTCAGATGAAGGCACTGTGATGGAAATCTTTGGTCAGCTCTCATTTGGAACAGACGAATGGGATAATGACGGACAGGAGTTGGCCGACACACACCAAGATATTACGAGTTTCAGTGCAGCTTGGATCAATGTTTATTTTATAACACCAGAAGAATATCAGGAGCACATTGACATCCTAGAGAACCACTACAATTCAGTCGGAGAAAACGAAGTAGTTGAATTCAACATGTATCCAAATCCAAGTTCGACAACACTCCATTTGAATGCCAATGGACAGGTTGAACAACTTATCATACGAGATATGGTAGGACGTGAAGTATTCACTCAAAAAGGAAAGGTTAAAGAACTAGAGGTGAGTCATTTGCCGAATGGCATGTACATCGTACAAGTCGAAATCAACGGCCATTTGGTAACTCAAAACCTGCAAATCAGACACTAAATCTTCCCGGTTTAGATTATATACGAAGGAGAATGTTTGATTGGTAAAACGATCGAGTGTTCTCCTTTTATTTTTGGGGGAAGAACCATTGATAAGTCCTGACCATAAAGATCAAATCCTTAAACTATAATTCATAGTTTCATACGATGAAAATTTACAGCAGATTTCCATCTTTCTATTCATTCTTGGTTGTAGTATTGGTTCTCTATTTTCATCATGCTGCACTGGCACAAGAAAAGCCCGCCGCAAACCTACCCTTCTTCGGTCTGCAGCCCAAAGAGCTTCCTCAAATCCTTCTTCCTGGAGTCGTTTCATCAGTTTTGTCAGAGTACAATGGCACCTTCTCCCCTGATGGCACGGAATTTTTCTACACCAGTGAATTCAATGGAAAAGGCACCTTGGTTCACATGAAGTTGGACCAAAAAAAAGGGTTGGTCAGAGCCGACTATTGCCTCATTCTCAGGGAAATATTCGGAATACGATCCGCTTTTTTCGCCCGATGGGACTGCCTTGTATTTCAGTTCAGAAAGGCCCATTGATGATCATTTTGAAGCTGGCACAACTCATATTTGGCGCTGCGAGCGAATGGGGGAAGATTGGTCGGCACCGAAACGTGTTGTTCTCACTGGGACAGGAGATTATTACAGTTCGCTTACCAACTTGGGTTCCATTTATTTCAACACATGGAACGATGGAAAAATGCTCAGAGCAATTCCCACTGATGTTGGCTATGATATCGAGCAGCTTCCCGACGCTATATTTTCCGGTAGCTACACGGGTGATCCATTCATCTCTCCAGCAGGCGACTACTTGATATTTAGAGCTTACTACGATGAAGGTTTTGGGAGAGGCGACTTGTATATTAGCTTCAATATCAACGATGAATGGACTAAGCCCGAGAATTTGGGGCCGACCGTCAATTCATCTGCTCATGAGATTTGTCCGTACGTGACGAGTGATGGGAAAATGTTTATTTTCTCCAGTGACAAGCTCACTCAATCTGAAGATGGGGCCTCGCTTCAAGATCAACAAAGGCGGATCAACACCTACGACAACGGCAATTCGAATGTCTATTATATGTCGGCTTCATTTATAGAGCAAATGCGGCAAGCTCATGCAAGGAAATAGCGCTCACTCAGCTTCGTCGATCACCGCTCATCGGCCTTAAACGCCCCACGCTTGTGGAGAATCCACTGGGCCTCGTCCAATGGTGAAACTCCTTTGAAAGCCCTTACCTTTTCTTCGCTCGACTCGGTTTTTTGATAGCCATCGATCGTGAGTTTCAAGCGCCCTTTGCCTGAAGTTGTCGCATTGAACTTGATGTTGTAGTCCATCGCTTTTTCGACTGAAACCCGACCAGTAATCGTAAAGAAATCGCCCATAAATATTGGGGCTTCGATTTGGGCCATCATCTGATTCAAGTCGCTGGAAACAGGCCCCAAGCAATCTTGGTGAGCCTTGATCTCGAAGCGGTACATAGGTTCCAGCAAGTCGGTACCTGCAAGTTCGAGTCCGCGCAAAATGCCCATAGGTGTGGCCAACAAGAAATCTCCGGGATTCGAGTGCATCGTGTGCTCTGATCCTTCCAATAAAGTGATTTTAATATCGGTCACCTCCCAGCCTTTTATTCCTTGCTGCAAAGACCAAGGGACCGCTCTTTTGACTTCGTTTTGGTATTTGACCGAGATGTCGTTTGTTCGAACCTTAGATTCAAAAGTAATTCCGCTTCCCAAGGGCCCAGGCTCCACTAAGAATGTCATGATGGCCCAACACGGTTTTGGCATCCAGTAGCGCACATAGCCTTCGGCTGCTTTACTTGGGGTTTCTTTGTAGACGACTTTGGGTGGAAGGAAATCGGCCTCAACAGCAAAACGGGACGCAAGGCTTTCTTTGAGGACTTCGGTCTGAATAGTCCCTAAGATTTTAAGGTGAAACTCGCGTTCATCTTTGTACCACACAAAGTCCAATCGCGGATCCTCCATATTCAAAATTTCCAGCGCCTCGCCCAGCTTTTGGTAGTCTTTTTCGTCTTGAGCAACGGCCTGCACAGCCAAAACAGACTCAGTCAATTTTCTGAATTCACCTTTAGACATTTGCTCTCCGAGTACATCTCCGACAGGAATCAAATCCGAAGTGGTCATCATGCCAATTTCTCCAGCATATAATTCAGCAATTTGCTGTACTCCACCCAAATCAGGCTTAAATAATTGGTTCACTTTAAACGTCTGCTCCAAAGCCTGCGACCAAATCACGTCCTTACTTTTGATCGGACTTCCGTACGATCTCACGTGCGCCAGTCGGCCCAATTTCGAATCGTACTCCACCTTGAACACTTTCGCCGCAGGGCCATCGTATGTTGCATGTTGGGCAGAGAAGGTCGAGACGATTTCATTCAACAGCAGGTCGATGCCCAGGCCCATTTTCGCACTTCCAAAGACCAGTCCGACCAAGTCTCGCGCACGAATAGCAGCATGTGCCTTGTTCCAGATCACGTTTAGATCGCCTAGCCCTCCATTTACGTAGGATTCAAAAAAGCCCTCATCACACTCGGCCAAATTCTCGAACGACTTGTCGACAATTGGTGAGTTGAAATAAGGCCTAAAATCGACAAAATCGACCAATCGAGGAAGGTCGGGATCGCTGACGTCGGCGTAATTTAGGGCGAAGAGTTTTGTTCCAAGGTCGTGCTCGAAGTCGGCAAAAACATGTTCGAGATCAACTCCATCGCGATCGATTTTATTGACAAAAACCATCACAGGCAGGTTGCGCTCGCGGATGCTTTCCCACAAGTTGAGCGTGTGTGCCTGAACGCCTTCTTTGGCTGAGACGACGAGGACTACAAGGTCGAGGACCGACAAAGCGCGGTCGACTTCGGCCGAAAAATCGATATGACCAGGTGTGTCGACTAAGTTGATCGGTCGGCCATTCCATTCGAAAAGCACGGTGGCCGATTTAATACTAATCCCCCTATTCTTTTCCATCGAAAGTCCATCGGTTATGGCCGATCCAGCGTCAACACTCCCCTGCTCTTTTGTCGCACCCGAAGCATGAAGGAGACACTCGGTGAGAGAAGTCTTTCCTGCGTCTACGTGCGCTAGGATACCGATGGTGAGAATGTTTTTTTGGGCCACTTTTATTTGGATTTGATGTTTTCTGGACTTGCGGACAAAACTACTATTTCAAGAGATAAGAGGAAGAGAGTGAGAGAGTGAGAGAGCGAGTGCGAGAGCGAGTCTTGAGAAATACAGCCGTACACTTATCTCTTCCTCTTAATTTTCAAGATTGCGCCACGGGGAATTGGTCATCTATTGAACTGATAGAAGTTTGAAGGAAACGACAGTTGAAACTTAAATTGAAGGCCAGTGTGAGTGCGAGTGTGAGTCTTGAGAATTACGACCGTCCACTTATCTCTTGCTCTGTTCTCTTGCTCTTCCTCTTAATTTTCAAGATTGCGCTACAAGGAATTGGTCATTGACTGAACTGATAGAAGTTTGAAGGAAACGGCCGTTGAAATTTGAAGTGAAGGCCAGCGAGAATGAGAGTGTGAGTGCGAGTCTTGAGAAATACAGCCGTCCACTTATCTCTTACTCTTTTCTCTTACTCTTGCTCTTAATTTTCAAGAATGCGCTACAGGGAATTGGTCATTGACTGAACTGGTAGAAGTTTGAAGGAAACGGCCGTTGAAATTTGAAGTGAAGGCCAGTG
>JADFAK010000109.1 GCA_015665315.1 Flavobacteriales bacterium
ACCTGTGTGGCGAATGAGAAGTTTCCACATTCATCCTCTCCATACCAGAAATAAGTGAACTCGTCGTCGTTTGGACAATCTTGTAAGTTGTAAGGAACACATTCCTTATCGGCGTTCAAGTCTCCATTTCCTTCGACCGACATACCGTTAACCGTTCCGGTATATGTAAACCATCCTGAAATACCGAAGTTGGCGTTCTTGTTGTTAGCACGCTCTCCACACTGGAATCCGAAATAGTAATCAGCAGGCATGTGGTACATATAGAGCTTACTACCTGCCAAGGCATCCAGTCCTGTTAGTTGGGAGAATACGTTGGCCATTTCGTAGTACTTCCAATCTTGGTAAAAGCCATCAGCTATACCTAAATCATCTTTGTAGTTACGACCTGCATCACTCCATTCGTCCCAGTTCATTCCATTTTGGAACTTAAAGTCTACAGCAAATTTCAACGATTCATCACCGCTATTTTCGATAACTCCACTAATCTCTGCGGTTCCATCGGCATACATAATCATAGATGCATCACCTACGAAGTTCCATGCCACTGAAGGAGCAATGCCATCTGCTACCAATATTGGCAACCAAATAGCCCAGTCATCACCTGGCCCCACAGCAGTACTTAACGTACATGAGTCGGTAGCGTTTCCTGTTTCAGAAGGATAGGTCCCAATGTTAACCAGTTCCCCACATAGATCAACCCCTGAAATTTCAGCCATTTCAGGAACATCCTCAACACAATCGACAACCAAATCGGCAGGAACATCCAGCAGAGCAGGGCCCGTTGTGTCTTCGGTGTAGATCAATTGGGTGCACAACTGAACCAAATCATCGACCTCGGCCACCCAAGTTCGCGCAATGGTCTGTTCACATCCGCCTTCTACCAATTCATCTGTATAGTAGAGCGTCACTTCGCCAACCACACAATCAACAGTCACTTCAGGAAGTCCAGTGACAAACACATCGCCCTCTTCACCGCATTCAACAGTCACGGCTTCTGGGCAAACCAATTCGAGCAAAGGGTCACAATCTTGGGCCGACAGGCTGCTTGATTGAAATACCCCGATCAATAAAAGTGCGCATATGGACAGCATACGTCCATAAGTAGATCTGCTCGGAGATCGTCGCGACTTCATAAAGTAAGCAAAGTCAAGTTGTTTCATAAAACAAATAGTTTGAATAGTTTTCGTGCTTTAACACACATAATTGCGTTCATAGGGTGGATGGCGCAAAGTGAATTACACGAGTATAAAGGTCTATGAATACTCGACGAACAGCCGAAAAATTTAGATTAGTTATTAAACAGCACCTGTGAATTGTGAACATCAGATAAAATCTGATTTCAAAGGTGCATTTGTCTCACAACTTTTAATCTTTGCATTTTGCAAAAAAACAGACTTCCAATATTATCCGAAATGATAACACACTTGAATCCCGGTGATCTCGCGCCTGATTTTAACGAGAAGAATCAAGACAATAAGCAATGTACTCTTGCCGATTATGCCAACACTATTTTGGTCCTATTCTTTTATCCGCATGACCTCACACCCACATGTACAGTTGAAGCTTGCAACTTAAGAGACAACTATTCGGAATTGGCAGACATGGGGATCTCCGTATTGGGAGTGAGCGAGGACACACCTCAAAAACATCAAAAATTCATTGCTAAGCACGCCTTGACTTTTGACCTCATTGCCGACACAGAGCACACCATGTTAAAGGCTTATGGAGTTTGGGGAAATAAAAAGTTTATGGGTCGTGAATTTGACGGCACGCACAGAACCACTTTTATCATTGGCAAGGACGGACGGATTATCGACGTGATTAAAAAAGTAAAATCGAAAGACCACGCAACACAAATAGTTGAAATCTTGCGAGAAAAAGGGCTAATCAAGAAGTAGAAGCACTACTTGCAGTTATCGATTAAATCCCTGCAATTACAAAGACTTATTAACACCACAAATACATTACGTAGTGGAATATCTACATTAGCTAAAATTTCAATGATATGGCTACAGATGTAAATAAAGAGAAGCTGAAAGCGCTTCAATTAACGATGGACCGCCTAGAGAAAACTTATGGTAAAGGCGCCGTGATGAAGTTGGGTGATGAGGCCGTGGAAGAGATAGAAGTTATTTCTTCTGGTTCGGTCACATTGAACCACGCGTTAGGAATAGGTGGATTTCCAAAGGGAAGAATTGTGGAGATATACGGTCCAGAATCCTCGGGTAAAACGACCTTGGCTATTCACGCCATTGCCGAAGCGCAAAAAGCAGGTGGAATCTGCGCATTTATCGATGCAGAGCATGCGTTCGACAAATTCTATGCTGAGAACCTTGGCGTAGACACACATAACCTGCTTATCTCACAACCAGACCACGGTGAACAAGCCTTGGAAATTGCCGATAACCTCATTCGATCAGGAGCTATCGATCTACTGGTAGTTGATTCGGTTGCGGCATTGACACCGCGCGCTGAGATCGAAGGGGAAATGGGAGATTCTCAAATGGGTCTGCAAGCACGACTTATGTCCAAAGCTCTAAGAAAGCTTACTGGAACTATTTCGAAAACGGGATGCTGCTGTATTTTCATCAACCAGTTGCGTGAGAAGATCGGCGTTATGTTTGGAAACCCTGAAACGACTACCGGTGGTAACGCATTGAAATTCTATTCATCTGTAAGAATAGATATTCGTCGCTCTAGCCAAATCAAAGATGGTGAGAACGTCATTGGTAACCGTGTAAAAGTGAAAGTGGTCAAGAACAAAGTTGCCCCTCCTTTCAGAAGAGCGGAGTTTGACATTATGTACGGAAAAGGTATTTCCAAAACAGGAGAAATCCTTGACTTTGCAGTGGACTTTGGAATCATCAAGAAAAGCGGATCATGGTTTAGCTATGGTGAAACGAAGCTTGGTCAAGGCCGTGACGCTGTGAAGCAGTTGATCGAAGACAATCCAGAATTGTCGGATGAGCTAGAGAACAAAATAAAAGTTGAATTGGCTAAATAGTCAATGACCAACGTATAAAATGTAAAAAGGGAGCTAAGCTCCCTTTTTTATTTTCTATCCACAATTCTTCCCTTTGCGCGAGCAGCTGCAGTATAATCTGGCTTCAACGCCAAGGACCTATTGTAATCTTTCAAAGCATCCTCTTCTCTTTCCAAGCTCTCATAACAAAGTCCTCTATTATAGTAGGCCTGATAATAAGTCGGATACTTAGTCACAGCTTCCGTAAAGGCAGTTGCGGCAGAATCGTAATGTCCGAGAAGCTCTAGGTAGATGTAACCCTGATTAAAGGAAGCTGCGGCATTTGTGGAATCTATCTCTTCGATTATTCTATAACAGGCAAGCGCATCTTGGTATCGCAATGGATTTCCCTTGGGGTTCTCTTGAAGGTACATAGCCTTGTTATACAATGCCTCAGTACTCGATGGCCTCAGTTCCAAGGCGGAGTTATAATATTCCAAGGCTAAATCATCATTTGCGTATGCATATAACAAAGCCACTTGAATGTATGCATCGTAAAACTCGGGATCCAATTCTATTGCAGTTGCGTACGACGAAGCTGAGGTGGCCGTATCACCGGTTTCCTTGTACAACATTCCCTTCATGAAATATGCATGAGCGTTGTTCTGATTCACGCGTATCGCATTGTTGATATTCGCCAGAGCTTCCTTGTAATTCCGAAGTAGCAAATCTATTTCTGCATTCTTCAACAAGCAGCCTTCATTGTCTGCATCCAACTCTACACACTTTTCAAAATCGGCCACGGCCAACTCAATTTTGCTATTCAAGTAATGTAGATTTCCTCGTTGATGAAAAATCTCGGCATGACTAGAATCAAGTCGGAGCGCTCTTTCGTAATCGGCCAAGGCCTCATCAATCCTTCCTTCCAATCGAAATAACTCTGCGCGCTGTAAAAACAGACCTAGATTGTTTGGGTCTTTGATGATAGCATTATTCATGCGGTCCAACTCACTTTCTTCAACTTCTTGCGACGCAGAAACAGCTTCTTCCTTCGTCGGTGTATCGCAAGCCACGAAAGCTAGCACGCATAAAATGGCAAAGCACTTCGACAAATTTCTGAATGTTTTTGGTTGTACCGACATGGAAACGATGAATTAAATGGATCAAGCAGACCACAAATCTCTTAAAATTTGCCTAAAAATTGAAGCGCAAGGATACGCATTAATATCATTTCCGGCTGCTATGGAAGGTCACGGGCCGAATCACATCGTCTTTGATATATCCTTGGGTAGGCACAAGGCTTACTTCATGGCGATTGCCATTGCGTGGTGAATAAGTGTAAGCCATGATTACCTGATAAGATTCAACGAACACCGATCCGGGGATATCTTGGTCGGCAAACACCATGTACAATTCAAATCGGGTAAGCACATTCTCTTCCCTTCCAGCCGCTCCAATAGTGAGTTTTCCTCCTGTCACATCGGACAATAACAATTCATTGTATCCAAACTTGTCCTCCATGACCGCCTCTCGTCTACCTATAAACAGTGCTTCGTACCCCTGATCGAGGCTTATATTTACATTAATATAATTCTCACCGTCTCCAAGACCTACTTCCGGCAACATGGTTTTTTCCCCATGCATTATCGCATGTTCAAGACGGGCAAGGTTCTCCAAATTGGTAAATCGTTGATTCCTCAAACGTTGTTTCTTCAAATCGAGCAATCGAACCATATTGCAACCTGCATCGGCAACGGTGAGCTTTTCCCCTTTCAATGACATGGCCATTATACCACGAAAAGCAGATTTACTAAACTTTCCTTCATCAGCACCAAAGGAACCTGTGCCCGCTACTACTTGCAATTTGTCCTTAACTACTTCGAAGATCTGATGTTTGTTGTAATCACCGATGAAAACTCGTCCATTTCCGGCGACAATAGATGTTGGGCAGTCCAATATACCCGCTTCATCTGTAAAGATTGTTTTAATCTCTTTATTGATGTCCCACTGGACAATGCAGCGATTCTCGGTATCTAGGATGAGCATCTTTCCGTCATCTGTGAACGTAAAAGATCTCGGTGCATTCAACGCAACATCCAATGCTTTTCCCTCTTCGTGCCCACGCTTACCGTTTCCAGCTATGGGCCGTGCCTTATTCGAGATCACGTCCATTTCCCATATCTGGTTGAGACCAGTCATGGCGATGAACAATTTTCCTCCACGAAGCTCCAGATGTGTGGGATAACTAATCCTACCAGAGGTACCAAACACCTCGTCGGCAGACATTTGTGCAGGCTCTCCGCTTCCCAATATCGTAGTCACTCGGTAGTCGACCAAATCTACACGCCGTATAGCATGATTGTACGTGTCGGCGACATACAAGATTTGATTCTTTTCGTCCAAAGCCATGCCCATGGGATTATTGAATTTGGCTTTATGCCCTACCCCGTCCACGAATCCTACCGAACCATTGCCAACGGTAGAAATAACTTCTCCCTCTGAAGTTGAAATGAGAATTCTATTGTGTCCGGTATCCGTGATGAACAGGTCTTGCGACCGATCGCCAATGAGGGCTACATGTGGTTGTTTGATAAGAGGATTGGGCTGACTTTTACCCAGTTTTCCGTAAACGGGGCTGCTAGTCGCTAAATTGGCATCATATCCTGCTTCTTCCAACAATCCAGACAAGTTGGAAATCATTCCCTTAACGCCTTGCATCCCGCTGTGATTGGTAAACAAAGTTCCTCCACCTAGGACTACAGTTGTCGACGGAAAAGTGTGAAAATTCATCGCGCTGAAGGACTCCATAGAAGCAGGCATGAAAACGGAGTGATTAATTCCAAAGCTTCGAATATTCCGCACTACTATGGCGGGGTCAGCATCTAGTGGACTGCGCGGACTGTAAATCGTGAGAAGCTCGACTTCGCTATGCTCGGAGGCAAACTTTTCTAAAAGCTCAATTGTCTCACGAGCATTCACTTCTCCGGGGGACCAGTAATTTAGAACCAATACGCGATTCTTCCTTTCGCTGAATTTGAAAGGGCTCAAAACATTGAACCATAACCCACTATCGGGAAGTTCGATGACTTGCTGTGGTCCACGTTTACCATAATTCGCAACCGCCTCTGGGCCAGTCTGCGCCGACACCACTGCAGAAACGAAAATAAAAACGGAAAGGAGAAATGATTTCATCATATATAAAGAGTTGCGCCGCTTAGAACAAAAAACATTCCAAGCTCGACAAAAATAATGTACCGCGGTCAGATAACCTTCAACCAAAACCTGAATGATCTGTATTAAACGCTGAATGACCTGTAAGATTATTCCAAAAAAAAGGCTGTCACCACCAGAATAACCTGGACTGGGACAGCCTTCAAATATGATTAAGCGCTAATTTATTTCACCTGATCAACCACTGCTTTGAAAGCATCTGGGTGATTCATGGCAAGGTCAGCAAGAACTTTACGGTTCAAACCGATATTAGCTTTTCCGAGTTTACCCATGAATTGTGAGTAAGACAAACCGTGTACACGTGATCCAGCGTTGATACGCGCGATCCACAGTCGGCGGAAATTACGTTTTCTTTGTTTACGACCGATGTAGGCGTACACCAATCCTTTGTCCACTGCATTCTTAGATACAGTTCTTACATTCTTCCGAGCACCGTAGTACCCTTTGGACATTTTGAGGACTTTTTTTCGTCGCTTCCTCGATGCGACAGCATTATTACTTCTAGGCATTTCTTTGTTCTTTTTGGTCTACAGCGACTTCATGTTCTTAATACTGTACACCGGGTTCAACTAACCAATTAATTTCTCAAAATTAAGCGCAAAGCTGCTTTTTGATGCTCTTCACATCACTTTTTGCAACTGTTCCGAACTTCGTAAGTCTCTTCTTTTGAACCTTTGTTTTCTTGGTCAAAATGTGACTTTTGAAGGCGTGCTTTCTTTTGATCTTACCAGTTCCAGTAAACTTAAAGCGTTTCTTGGCGCTGGATTTCGTCTTCATTTTAGGCATCGCGATATATATATATTTACGTTTTCTTCGGGTTGATAAAAATCATCATCCTCTTACCTTCCATCTTAGGCATGCTTTCTAGCGTACCTAAATCTTCCAGTTCCTGGACAAACTTCAAGAGAAGAATTTTACCTCTCTCCTTGAATACAATTGTTCTTCCTTTGAAGAACACATAGGCCTTTACTTTCGCGCCTTCTTCCAAAAACTTTCTAGCGTGATTCAACTTAAATTGAAAATCATGCTCGTCCGTATTGGGACCGAATCGAATTTCCTTCAAAACAATCTTTGATTGCTTTGCTTTCAACTCCTTTTGTTTCTTCTTCTGATCGTAAAGAAACTTACTATAATCCGATATGCGGCAAACTGGTGGTTCAGCTTTCGGTGAGATCTCAATGAGATCCAGTTCCATCTGATCAGCCAATTTCAGAGCATCTTCAATTGAATACACTCCCCCCTCCACATTGTCTCCAACCAATCGAATGCTTGGAACACGGATTTCTGAATTTGTACGGTGAGGATTTTCTTGTCGAACTCTTCCTCTGGGCCGTTGATTTGGTCTTCTAACGCCTATGACCTTACTTATTAAGTTAATATGAACTGGCTCTATGCCAGCATCCTTTCAATTTCTTTTTGAATCAGTTGCACAAAATCTGCAACACTTTTAGCACCCAAATCTCCTTCCCCCTGTTGGCGGACGGACACCTGACTGCTTGTTGATTCTTCTTCGCCTACAATGAGCATAAACGGTACTTTCTCCACTTCCGCATCGCGGATTTTCTTCCCAATCTTCTCGGCACGCTCATCTACGGCGGCGCGAATATCGGAATTATTAAGCATATTTAAAACACTATCAGCGTATTCGTGGTACTTTTCGCTAATTGGTAAAATTCGAACCTGCTCTGGAGAAAGCCAAAGTGGAAACTTTCCGGCACAATGCTCAATGAGAATGGCAACAAACCTCTCCATACTTCCGAATGGTGCTCGGTGAATCATTACGGGCCTATGTCGCTCATTATCAGAGCCTACATATTCTAGCTCAAATCTTTCTGGCAGACTGTAGTCCAGCTGCACTGTTCCCAATTGCCATTTACGACCAATGGCATCTCGAACCATGAAGTCTAGCTTCGGTCCGTAAAATGCCGCTTCGCCATATTCAACAATTGTATTCAATCCCTTTTCTGTCGCAACTTCCGCAATCGCCTTTTCAGCTTTCTCCCAGTTGGCAACATCTCCGATGTATTTCCCTGGATTGTTCGGGTCGCGCAAAGAGACTTGTGCCACATAATCTGTAAACTCCAATACCTTGAATATATACAAGACCAAATCGATCACTTTTCCGATTTCATCTCGCACTTGATCAGGACTGCAAAATATGTGTGCATCATCCTGTGTAAATCCTCTTACTCGCGTGAGGCCATGCAACTCACCACTTTGCTCATAGCGGTATACCGTTCCGAACTCCGCATAGCGAATTGGAAGGTCTTTGTACGATCGTGGCTTTGCCTTGAAAATCTCGCAGTGGTGCGGACAGTTCATCGGCTTCAACATATATACCTCTCCCTCGTGCGGTGTTTCAATAGGCTTAAAACTGTCTTCACCATACTTTGCCCAGTGCCCTGATGTTTCATACAGTGACTTGCTGCCAATATGGGGCGTAATCACCGGCTCATAGCCCGCTTTTCGCTGTTGTACTTTGAGGAAATCTTCCAATCGTCCGCGAAGTTCAGCTCCTTTTGGTAACCACAAGGCCAAGCCTTGGCCTACGTTCTGACTAAAATGAAAAAGCTCTAATTCTTTGCCGAGTTTTCTATGATCTCTTTTCTTCGCCTCCTCAAGGAGCAACAAATGCTCAGTAAGTTCTTTCTGCTTCGGGAAAGTCACTCCATAAATCCGCGTGAGCTGCTTGTTCTTCTCATCCCCACGCCAATAAGCTCCTGCCACTTTCAACAGCTTGACAGCCTTGATCATTCCTGTACTTGGAATGTGCGGCCCGCGGCACAAATCGGTGAAATTACCCTGGGTGTAAAAGGTAATACTGCCATCCTCCAAACCATCAATCAGCTCCAGCTTATACTCGTCTCCCTTATCTTTAAAATAAGCAATCGCGTCGGCCTTGGAAACTTCCTTGCGCTCATAGGTGTTTTTCTGTCGGGCCAATTCCAACATCTTGTCCTCCATCTTTTTGAAGTCCTTGTCGGAAAAAACCTCCTCACCAAAATCAATGTCGTAGTAAAAGCCGTTTTCGATGGGCGGACCGATCGCAAATTTGGCTTTCGGATAATAGAATTCTATCGCCTCGGCCATAAGATGGGCCGAAGAATGCCACATTGTAGACTTTCCTCCTTCATCGTTCCAGGTCAATAGCTTCAAGGTGCTATCCACTTCAATCGGACGATTCGAATCAATTATTTCACCATTTACCTCGGCTGCAAGTACATTTCGGGCCAAACCCTCACTTATACTCATAGCTACATCATGCGCCGAACTGCCTTTGGCAATTTCGCGAATAGATCCGTCTGGAAGAGTTACTTTAACCATGTGTCAATAGAATTTTAAGCTGGCAAAAATACGAAATCTTACGGCGTCTCTTATCTACAAGTTGCCTCCATTTACTGGAAAAATCCTGTTAGTGCCATATTTTTCGTTTTTTTGACCTTCAATCTCATCCGATATGTTCAACAAAGCCTTTTGTTTATTTGCCTTGTGCGCACTCATCATCGCCTGTAGTACACAGCATGTTGTCACTGACCACGCCTTCCAAAAAAGAAAGTACCGTCCAGGATTATTTGTCAGCAAAAAAAGCAAAAGCCTTGAACACGACCTTCATAAACACACTGCCGACGAAAACACCAAGGGACCAATCGAAAATGAACAAGTTGGTGATCTTGAAGGTGAGTCTGTCCAAACGCAAAACACGAACCCAAGCCTTTTGGAGCAGGCGCCGTTATCAGACGAAAACACATTGGCCAACAAGAAGCTCGATCCGCTTGAAAAAACGAATAAGCTAATAGCGAAATTTATCCCCATGCAATACGCGGAGGGCTTCACTAAAAGGATAGGCAAACTTGCCGCGGTCGATACACATGACAGTGGGACTAGCATGGCGGCAATTATTGGATGTGCACTTGGTGGAGCCGCAATAGGAAGCTTTTTGGCCGGTGTCATGTCCTTCGAGATCGGAATCGGGATCTATTTATTAATTCTTGCCTTCGCCCTAGGCGTCACAGGTTTAGTTTTCTCCATCAAAGGAGCGGTTGAAAGCGGCAGGAAAGATATCAAAGGCGCTATACTCTCCATAATTGGAATGGTCGCCAATGGAATTATCGTGGTCATGGGACTTATCGTAGCCTTGCTGGCATTGATGGTTCTTTTGATTTACGCAGGCTGCAACTAAACCAATATTAAAAAAAGAACATGGGAATCAAAGGAGACAAAACATCACAAGACTCGGTCATTTCAGCCGAATTAATAGTTGAGAAACTCGCACCTATTGGCGGAGTAAGCTCGAAGAAAATGTTTGGCGGACATGGACTCTTCCACGAAGGAAAAATGTTCGGATTGATCGACTCGAAAGGCGGAAGCTTCATGAAAGCCGATGACAGCAATAGAGATGGCTTCATTGAAAAAGGCTCGCACCAGCACAGCAAGATGCCCTATTATTCCATTCCATTGGACGTTTTCAACGATCAAGCCACCTTCATTGAATGGGCCAAAGTTTCGATTGCCATTTCCAAGTAATCGATTTCTTTCCCCCAAAGACAGGAAGGCATTTGCCGAAGGCTAAAACCTTTTCTACACCTTCGTCTTCACCTTCGACCAGAGTTTGATCTGCCAATTAATCGTTCCAGTACAAATATGGTTTTGCTTTTCGTCGTGAATGAATATGTCGCAACGGTACAGCACGACCCCATCTCGTTCCAATGGCTCAGCAATGGCCGTTTCAAATTCGGCCTCGTCAATTTTAAAGTAGGCTTCAACGGGTCCCTTGGCTTGGTAGAAATACTTAACTTCAATGCTCTCCATGATCAAGCGGTACTTCTTCGGATCCAACGCATTCAACATGACCAATCCGGTTGTATACTCGGCCGCAGTAGCAAGACAGCAGGCATGAATCCCTTTCAAATGATTCATGTTTTTCCGAATATATGGCACCGATACCGTCGCTTCCCGATTGGCGAGTTTCGTAATCTTAATTTTGTGCGGAGCGTTAAACGGAATGCCTTTGTGCAGCACAAAATTCAACTTTCTCATCCCCCAACTTGAGCTCTGAGCCTCTAAGAATAATTTATTGAGGTTGACCATGCCGTAAATATACTAAAGCTCACCACTCCAACATAGAATTACACCTCCCGTGCTTAACACCTTTTAACGCCCACCCTATTGATTCAAGTCAACTATATGCAGTTCTTTGTGTAGTTATATCGATTCGCACATTTTTTTTGTGACACAGTCGGAATTTTAACATTTTTGCTTTGCCTAAATTCGACTGCCATTCGTTTATCTATTTGCTTTCTTTAGCACAAGGCAAATGACTCGGCTCGAATTGGGTGAAATTGTGTAAAAACCAAGTATTTATCAATGGAAAATGGAGCTTCAGTAGTGTCCGATGCGCAAGGATTTGACATCAAGGCACTTAGTGAAAAGATTGAAAAGGAAAGCGGATTTGTGGACCTTCTAAATCGGGAAATGGAAAAAACCATTGTCGGTCAAAAAGACATGATTCGCAAATTACTAATTGGCCTTTTGTCCAACGGACACATCCTTTTAGAAGGTGTTCCCGGACTAGCCAAAACTCTGGCCATCAAGTCATTATCACAAGCGATCGATGTATCGTTCAACCGCATTCAATTTACACCCGACTTGCTTCCTGCCGACTTGGTAGGAACCATGATTTACAATCAGAAAAACGAAGAGTTTACGGTCAAGAAAGGTCCGGTATTTTCGAATTTCATTTTGGCCGATGAGATCAATCGTGCCCCAGCAAAAGTACAAAGCGCCTTGCTCGAAGCCATGCAGGAACGACAGGTAACTATTGGACCAAAAACCTACGATCTACCCGAGCCTTTTTTGGTTTTGGCGACGCAGAATCCAGTAGAACAAGAAGGTACTTATCCTCTCCCGGAAGCCCAAGTTGACCGATTTATGCTGAAAATAGTCATCGGATATCCTGGGAAAGAGGATGAAAAGCGAATTATCCGTCAGAATATTTCGGCAGAGAAATCAATTCCACCGGCGAAGGTTGTATCATCCGAAGAAATCAAACGTGCTCGTCAAACCGTGCGTGAAGTATACATGGACGAGAAGATTGAGCAATACATTGTCGACATTGTTTTCGCGACACGAAATCCGGAAGACTACAAGCTTGGCCACCTCAAGCAACTCATCAATTTTGGTGGATCACCCAGAGCGAGTATTGCGCTTGCCATTGCGGCAAAAGCCAACGCATTCATCAATCACCGTGGTTATGTGATCCCGGAAGATGTGCGTGAAGTGAGCATGGATGTCCTCCGTCATCGAATAGGCATTACCTACGAAGCAGAGGCCGAAAACATTACCCAAGAGCAAATAATCACTGAAATCCTGAACAGTGTAGAAGTTCCTTGATCGGTTTTGCCGACTTGAACAGAGAAACGCATGGAGACTTCAGAGCTATTAAAAAAGGTACGCGCTATTGAGATCAAAAGCCGAGGACTGAGTAATCAGATCTTTTCGGGTGAATACCACTCGGCCTTCAAAGGACGTGGAATGGCTTTTTCTGAAAATCGAGAGTACCAGCACGGAGACGAAATTAGGACCATCGACTGGAACGTGACGGCTCGTATGGGACATCCCTACGTTAAAGTTTTTGAAGAGGAACGAGAGCTCACGGCTATGATCCTCGTTGATGTTTCGGCGAGTGAGCAGTTTGGTACGCAAACTCAATTAAAACGATCGCTTATCACTGAGATTGCAGCTGTCTTGGCTTTCAGTGCTATGCAGAACAACGATAAGATCGGGGTTATATTTTTTAGTGACAAGATTGAGAAATTCGTACCACCAAAAAAGGGCAAAAGTCATATCCTGCGCATCATTCGCGAGTTGATCAACTTCGAAGCGGAAAATACAGGAACCGATATTCGACTGGCGCTAGACTATTTAAATAGTGTCATTAAGAAAAGGACGATCTGCTTTTTAGTCTCCGATTTTGAAGACCGTGGATTTTCAGATGCTCTCAAAATCGCCAATAAAAAACACGATGTTGTCGCCCTCCAAATTCAGGATCCAGCCGAACAAGTGTTGCCCAACATTGGCTTGGTACAAATACGCGATGCCGAAACAGGCGAAGCTCGCTGGGTAAATACAAGCAGTAAATCTGTCCGCCAAAAATTCGCCAAAAACAGAAGCCTCCAAAACGCCGAGCTTAAAGGATTGCTGAGAAAATCAGGCGTAGACTTCGCATCGATTCATACCAATGAAAACTACGTGCGGCCATTGATGAACCTTTTTAAACAACGATCTTGATGCTTAGGTTCCTATATATCGCACTCCTCTGCTTCGTCGGCCTTCAATTTTCAGGGCAGTCGGAGGTGAAGATCATGTTGAGCGCCGACTCAATTGCCATAGGTGAGCAGACAGAACTCCGCATTGAAGTCCTGTATCCTCTGAAAGATGCGGCTTCACTCGTTTGGCCTACTTACAAGGACACGGTCACGTCGACCATTGAGATTATTAGTCGGTCGGCAGTGGACACCTTGCTTGCAGATGTTGATTCGGCAGAAGACTATTTTAAGCAAGTTACAACGTGGACTATTACTTGTTTCGAAGAAGGCTTTTACCCGATTCCTCCGATGCGTTTCCAATTAGGAGAGCAGTTTCTAGAATCGAATGCCTTGTTACTTTCTGTAGGCCAACCAGAAATTTTAGAAGACCAAGCGTTCAAAGACATTAAAGAGATTCGGGACATCGACTACGGCTTTTCCGATTTCCTGAAAGAATATGGGTGGTACTTGCTGCTTGGAGCATTGGCCATTGGGTTGATCATTTTCGTCATCGTAAAAATAAAGCGCCGACCAAAAAAGGATGCTCCGGCGGTGGAAGAGGTGAAGATTATCGAGCCTGCGCATGTAATTGCTTTAAGAGAATTAGCAGAGCTCAAACAAGACGGACTGTGGCAACGAGGAAATATCAAAGGATACTACTCGCGGTTGACGACAATACTTCGAACGTATATTGAGCTTCGTTTTAAGACGCAGGCCCTTGAAGAAACCACCGACCAGATCATTCGTGACCTCAAGGCACTGGATATAGATCCTATGGTTGTCGCTCGATTTGGAACGATGCTCCGTTTGGCCGATTTAGCCAAGTTTGCCAAAGCAAAGCCCCTGGCAGATGAAAACGAGAATAGCATGTTGATTGCCGAACAATTTGTCAAAGACACCATGTCAAAACAAGAAGCAAGTGAATAACACGAAGCTCTCCATATTGATTTCGTGCTCGCTTGCCTTGATAGGTTCAGCCTTGGTGTACTTTTCCCTTGTCAACAAGTTTGAATACTTCACGCCCAAAGCTTTTTGGCTGTTTGCCCTAATTCCATTGATGGTGATCCTCCATTTCTTACGCCATGCGAAGAATGAGGCCAAGTTGAACTACTCAACGCTGCGTGGATTCGAAGGTATTTCTGTCAGTTGGTTGGCTCAAGCCAGGCATCTGCTTTTTCCGTTGAAGGTTATTGGATTGTCCTTCCTTTTCGTCGCCGTCGCTCGTCCGCAAAGCGCTACAAGCTACGAAAACATGACCCGAGAAGGGATTGACATCGTGTTGGCTATGGACCTTTCGGCATCGATGCTGAGCAAGGATTTTCGTCCAAACCGACTTGAAAGTTCGAAGGAAGTGGCGGCCAATTTCGTTTCAGAGCGCCCCGACGACAGAATAGGTGTAGTCGTATATGAAGGTGAGAGTTTTACACGTGTTCCTCTCACATCCGACCACCGCGTGGTGCTTGAATCGCTTAACTCTTTGCGAACCGGAATGGTTGAGGGAGGTACGGCTATCGGGATGGGCTTAGCTACTGCAGTGAATCGTTTGAAATCTTCAGAAGCACGAAGCAAAGTTGTCATTATTCTAACCGACGGTGTGAACAATGCGGGAGAGATCAAACCCTTGGACGCCGCCAGAATCGCACAGGCATTCGGCATTCGCGTATATACGATTGGCGTTGGAAGCAAAGGCGAGGCGGAAACACCGGTCGCCATGCGGGATGGAAAATACCTCTACAAAATGATGCCTGTGGAAATTGACGAGGAAGTACTGCAGGAAATTGCGAAGATGACCGACGGACAGTATTTCAGGGCAACCAGTAAAAAAGGATTGGAAGAAATTTACCAGGAGATTGACAAGTTAGAAAAGACGAAGTTCAACGTAAACCAGTACACACAGCGCACGGAAGAATTCGGACCGATTGCCTTGCTTGGATTGATTGTATTGCTGGTGGGATTTGGACTTAGTCAAACGATATTACGCACAACACTATAAATGGCAAAACGGACTAAATATAACTTCAAGGCAATCTTGATCACGCTCATCATCGCGGAGATCCTGTTTTGGATGCTTGTATTTTCGGTGTATACATTTCTCCTATACTTCGTTCCCAATATTCGTTTTGAGCATCCTAAGTTCGCTTGGTTGTTAATCGCCATTCCATCGATTAGCGCCTTGTACTTGGCGGTCTTGGCACTCAAAAACAAAAAGATCCGGGCTTTGGCCGATGATACGTTGATTCCACATTTAATTCCCGACCTTTCATCGACGCGGAGCTTCTTTAAATTTCTCTTCTTCAAGCTGGGCATAGTCTTCGTCATCATCGCCTTGATCGACCCGAAGATTGGTACTAAATTGAAGGAAGTAAAAAGCACGGGAATCGACATCATGTTTTGTCTGGATGTCTCCAACAGCATGCTCGCGGAAGACGCCGAGCCCAATCGATTGGAGCGTGCTAAGAGGTCTATTCAACAAATCATAGATCAACTGCATGGCGATCGAATTGGCGTCGTGATCTTTGCGGGGAATGCTTATATCCAGCTGCCAATCACCACCGACTACGACGCTGCGAAAATGTTCATCTCTGGGGTAGACACAGACATGCTTTCAGTTCAAGGAACATCGATTGGAGCAGCTGTGGAGCTCGCGGCCGAATCATTTGATCCTGAATCGGCTGCTCAAAAAGCCATCATTGTCATTACCGATGGCGAGAACCACGAAGATGACGCTGTGAGCGCTGTGCAGAATGCAGTGGGAATGGGAATAACCGTTCATACCATTGGAATGGGTTCCATTGAAGGTGCTCCTATTCCGCAGTATAACAGGAGTGGCCGACAAATTGGTTTCAAGGAAGACCAAAATGGAACAACCGTCGTTACCGCTTTGAACGAGCCGATGCTCCGAGAACTAGCTGATGAGGGAAAAGGAATGTTTATACGAGCTGCAGGGAATTATGTGGCAGTGAACGATTTGCTCACAGAGCTGAATAAAGTGGAAAAGAGCGAACTTGAGACCATGCAATTTTCAGATTACGAGCATCGGTTTCAGTGGTTTCTCTTTGCTGGAATAGCTTTTTTACTTCTGGACATGGCCTTGGCCCGAAAAAAGAAAAACTGGTCTAAAAACTTGAATATTTTCGACGTATGAAGACATGTTTGACCATATTGATTTGCTGTCTGTCTATGAGCCTATTCGCCCAAAAAGAAAAGATCTACGGCGCTTCGGGAAACGATGCCTACAAACGAGGAAACTTCGCCATGGCCGACTCACTTTACGGTCGCTCGTTGGCTGAAGCTCCAAATTTTGAGGAGGCCCTTTTCAATCAGGGAGATGCACTCTATCGCCAAGGAGATTTTGACGGGGCGGTTGAAAAATTCCAGAAGCTCTCTGCCGAAAGCAAGGATGCCTCGATGAAAGCCGCAGCTTACCACAATCTAGGAAATTCATTGCTCAGTAAGGAAGAGTTCGGCCCAGCAGCTGAAGCCTACAAGAATGCCTTGCGCACCGATCCAAAAGATGAGGATTCGAGGTACAACTTGGCCTATGCCAATAAAATGCTTCAACAGCAACAACAGCAGGAACAAGAGCAGCAACAAGATCAAGACGGCGAAGAAGGAGAGGATGACCAAGACAAAGAAGGCGAAGGCGAGAAAGAGGGCGAAGGTGAGAATGAGGGCGAGAACGAGAAAGAAGGAGATAAAGAAGGAGATAAAGAGGGAGAGAACGAGAAAGAGGGTCAAGGAGACCAACCTCAGGAACAGCCCGTTCAAGAAGGACAAATCTCCAAAGAAGACGCCGCTCGATTGTTGGAATCTCTGAAAAAGAACGAACAAGAAGTGCAACGTAAAGTGCGCATGCAGGAAGGAAAACAAGGCAAGAAAGGCAAGGCCGGAAAAATTGAAAAGGACTGGTAATGAGAACGATAATCATCTTCATAGCATTCTTACTTTTCTCCTTGGGTAGCTTAGCTCAGAGTCTGCAAGCGAGCGTAAGTAAAACAAACCTCTCCAAGAGCGAGCGGATTAATTTTACCCTTGCATTGATTAATGCCGACGGAGAGCCTGTCCTCCCTCAACTAAGTGATTTTGACGTACTCCAAGGTCCATCAGTGTACCGAAGCACGTCGATCGTTAACGGCAGAAAAACACAGGAGATAAGTTACACCTATGTCATTCGACCGAAGAAAATCGGGACCTTGACTATTCCTCCGATTTCGATTAATACCAACAAGGGAGTTCTTAAATCGAATGCCGTCACTATTGAAGTGGGCCAAGCACGCGCGGCGCAGGGCACGGACATCAAAGATGCCAATCTGTTCACAACCGTGACTGTGAGCAATCGGTCGCTATTCGTGGGTGAACCGCTCATAGTCACCTATAAGATTTACACCAAATTCAGGGATATCAGCGCGCGAGAGTTGCGCATTGATGAACCAGATGGGTTTTGGGCTGAAGAAATTGAAATACCTCAACAGTGGACCAACGAAGTCATCAACGGCATAAGTTATCGAGCCTATACCTTGAAGCAATCGGTGCTTTTTCCTCAGACGGCAGGCACGATGGAAGTAGGTGCCGTGTATATATTGGCCGACTGTCGAAATGGGATGTTTCAGCGATCGCACACGCTTGAGGCTGAAAGTGCGCCGCAACGCGTTACTGTCAAAGCGTTACCTGCCGGTCGTAGCGGAAACTATGGCACCTACTCTGGTCTGGAAATTTCGGCCAAATTGAACAAGAAGGAATTCAAGGCCAACGAAGCTTTCAACTTGGAGATCAAAGTGTCTGGAAAAGGAAATATGAAATTGGTCTCTGAGCCCGATCTCCAATGGCCTTCGGATTTTGAAGTATTCGACCCTAAGATCAAAGATGCTATACGAATTTCCAGCAATGGGGAAAGTGGATCGCGAACCTTCGAATACGTTGTCATTCCACGATCTTCAGGAAACTTCGAACTACCACCATGGAATGTTTCCTATTTCGATTATCGCGAAGAAAAATTCAAAGACCTATCAACCCCCAAATTCACCTTTGAGGTTGAGCGTGGAACTGGTGGTGAAGGGCAGACCTATACCTACAACAGCAAGACCGACGTCAACATCCTGAGTCAGGACATTCGTTTCTTGAAGTCTGACCCCACAACGCTCAAAGCTCCAAGTTCGCGATTCTTTGGGACGGGGTTATTCTACGGACTCTTAGCTTTGCCTTGGATCATTGTCTTGGCGCTTGCGATCAGAATGAGATCACAACGAATCTCCTCTACAGATAAGGTCGGCACGAAAATGCGAGCGGCCATGAAAATTGCTAGGAAGCAGTTGAAAGTGGCCTCTTCTTTGGTGTCAGGCAATGACAGCAAGGCCTATTTCGCTGAGCTCTATCGGGCTTTGACTGGTTACGTTTCAGACAAGTTCAATATTTCTCAATCGGAGCTTACCAAAGAGAAAATTGCCCAAGTTCTTTCCGAGAAAACAAGCCCTGAGATTCAAAAGGAATTTCTGGAGATCCTCGACACGTGTGAGATGGCTCGATTTGCGCCAGTCGAAAAACACATGACTCAGGAAACCTTGAAGAAAGCCGAACAAATCATCGAAAAAATTGAAAAGGCATGAAGCAGTTCATTCTATTCCTTCTACTCTACTTGCCACTCACCGTGCTTTCTATCTCCAAAGAAGAGGCGCAGACGATTTTTGCTGAGGGTAATGCGGCCTACGAACAAAATGATTTTGACGGAGCGCTTGCCAAGTACCAGCAGCTCGAGGAAGAATACATGTCCTTGGACTTGTACTACAATTTGGGAAACACCTATTACAAACTGAACGATTTCCCACGCGCTATCCTCTATTACGAACGAGCCATGAAGGTGAATCCGAGGGATGAAGACGTCAAAGTTAACTTGCGCATTGCCAATTTACAGACCAAAGATAAAATCGATGCCCTTCCTTCGCTGGGTGTCGAAGATGTGATGGACAACTTGGTTTCAACTAGTTCTATTTCTAGGTGGACTTGGGCAACGGTTGCTTGCTTCTTTCTAAGTGCCTTGCTCGTGGCCCTATTCCTTTGGCGACATGCCAAAGCCGCACGCAGATTATACATTTTGGGGGCGATCGTATGCTTGATCGCAGGAATCATATGTCTTTCTGGTGGTATGGCGGCAACGAATAGAATCAATGCGCAAACGGAAGGAATCATCATGCAGGCCAAAGTCGATGTCCTGAACCAACCGAACGGTGATCAAATTTCTTTCGTACTCCATGAAGGAACGAAGGTATCAATCCGTCAAGATCGAGATAACTGGCTGGAAATCAGTCTGGCCAATGGGAATGTAGGCTGGGTCAAGGCTAGCGAACTAGAAGCCATCTGAAAGGCGAAGAAACATTTGCCTTGTGCTAAATCATTTTTTTCGAAACAAAGGGCACACATTACCGTATACAAAAAGAGTCCCGATCGTTATCGAGACTCTTTAACCTTAACCAAAATACTTAACTACTATGTTTAACCAATCTCCTGTCTGAGGGACAAGAGCAAATGAAAAAACTTACGCTGTTAGCGCTTGTAATAAATACATTTCAAATGTACATGACACCTCTCGTGGATCATGTAAGAAGCTGACCTACTGTGACGTAAGAATTTCTCTGGTAAAAATAGA
>JADFAK010000194.1 GCA_015665315.1 Flavobacteriales bacterium
ATGGGAGATGATGGATTTCCACTCCAATCGGGCTTGGTGATGTCCAGTGAGGATGCGATTAACATTCAAACAGATGGTTCGTTTGGAAATATTCCATTTGGGGAAGGTGTTTCCGGTGATGCTGATTTGCTTACCGCGGCCAATTCAGTTCCGCCATTGATCGGACAGAACTTTACTGTGAGCTCGGTTAATGATGTGGCTATTCTCGAGTTTGACTTTGTGGCAACAGGTGATACGATGAGTTTTAACTATTCCTTTGGTTCAGATGAATACTTGGAATGGGTCAATAGCACCTATAATGATATCTTCGGCTTCTTTCTATCGGGTCCTGGTCTTTCGGGTCCATATAGTTCCCCTGCTGGTTTTCCAGATGGTGCGGTGAACATTGCAGAGATTCCAGACTCGGATCCTCAAATTCCGATTACCATTAGTTCGGTAAATGATGTTCTCAATACTGAATATTACATCGACAACTTTAACAACAACGACGTAGCCATTGATGGTTATACAACAAAATTAACAGCTTGGTCGCAAGTCCAATGTGGAGAGACTTACCACATCAAATTGGCGATCGCCGATGGTTCGGATACGGCACTTGAGTCAATCGTAATCCTAGAAGAAGGATCATTCGAAAGTAATTCAGTAGTTGAAGTAGCCCTGACAACAGATGTTGGAACGTTCTACAACGATGGAGTTATTTATGAAGACTGTGGTATAGCAACGCTGACATTTACAAGACCTCTAGAAACAATTCTTGAAGTCGAAGAAATGGTCGTTATAAACTATTTGGGAACGGCGACTAATGGTGTTGACGTTACACTTTTGCCGGACACCGTATTTTTTGCTCCGTTTGTAGAAGTAGTTGAATTTGAATTAGACGCATTCACGGATGGTCTAGCCGAAGGGCAAGAAACTGTAATCTTTGAAATTCTGAATATCGCCGCATGCAATGGAGGTGGTTTGATCACCTATTTTGAGTTCATTATTGACGACTACCCGGAGCCATTAACTGTCGAAGGCTATGACTTAAGCATATGCCAAGGAGCTGTGGCTGAACTTGAACCAATTATTAGCGGTGGGTATGGAAACTTTGACTTTATATGGTCCGACGGAAATGATACCTTTATAAATACGGTTTCTCCAGATATGACCACTGTTTATAACCTCACGGTCACAGATACGTGCGGCATGCCGCCAGCCGATACGAGTTTCGAAGTTGAAGTACAGTTCTTTCCCGACTTATCTGTTGTAATCGATCAAGGTGATTTTAGCTTGGACTGCGGTGAGTCACTCCAGTTGACGGCTACAGCTTCAGGTGGAGATGGGATTTACACCGATTGGTACTGGTATGATGAAGATGGAAACAACCTTTGGGGATGGCAAAATTCGCTCTGGTTTTCTACTTGGGCTGGTGCCGAACAAGTGAACGTGGATGTAACAGACGGTTGCGGTATAACAACAACTACTTCCGTGAATGTTGACTTAAATATTCCCGAGTTGTTTGTAAACCTAGACCCTGATCTTCTTGTATGGTGCGACGAAAATTTCGTTATCGATCCAGACCCAAGTGGTGGGCAAGAACCTTTCTGGTACAACTGGTATGTTGACGGAATGTGGGTTGATTGGCAGCCTACCTTTAGCTATTCGACAGACGAAGATGTAGTGATTACTGTTGAAGTAAATGACAACTGTGGTCAGCAAGAAACTGTTGACGTAGCGGTTGCTGTTCAAACGGATCCAATGGTTGTAGATCTTCCTGAAGAATTGTTTGGTAACTGTTTGACAGATTTTAACCTCGAAGCAGATATTTCAGGAGGAGCAACGAATTACTCCTGGCAAGTAAACGGTGCCGAAATTGGAACTTTAGAAACTATCGTAGTTACTCCCGGAGTGTCAACAGTTGTGGAACTGCTGGTTTCAGGAAACTGCGGGGCATTTGGAAGTGATGAGGTTATCTTGACTATTGAGAACCCTGAGGTTCTCGTTGAAATTGGTGAGGACATCAATGCTTCGTGTATCGACAATACTGAAATGTCTGTTGAAATATTATCAGGTGCTGGTCAATATCAATATCTCTGGATGGTGGATGGAGAGGACGTAGGCGCTACAGATGATGTGTTTACATGGCAAACATACAATACATCGGAAATAACGATAAATGTGACCGACGGATGTGGAGGTATGGATCAAGATACCTTGATGCTTATCATTCCAGACATTCCATTGGAAATGTCAGTTTCGACCGATACCACTATATGTCTGGGCGGAACAGCTTGGATTCAAGCATTGGCGTCAGGTGGTGAAGAGGGCTTTGTTTATCACTGGACACCTACAGATCAGTACGGATCTGATTTAGTCTTGAGTCCATTCAGCTCTACAACCTTTACCGTTTCAGCAACCGATATTTGTGGCTATGTAATCACGGATGAAGTAGTCGTTAATGTTGTAGAACAATATGCGAGCTTTGACGAGGTGTACTTAACTGAGACCGATGTTCAATTCACTGCATTACCGCAACCTGAATGTACAGATGGATGTCAGTTTTTCTGGGATTTTGGCGATGGTGAAGTCAGCGACGAGGCGAATCCACTTCATATTTACGATGGGCTTTCAGGCTACGACGTTTCGTTGGTAGTAATAAACGAACACGGATGTATCGACACAGCTTATACAACCATTTTCGGACCGCCAATCATCTATATCCCGAATGCCTTTACGCCAAACAATGATGGTGTCAACGACTACTGGAAGGTTATTGCCGATCAATTGCTAAGATTTGAAATCACCGTATTTGACCGCTGGGGAGAAGTTGTATTTGCTAGTACAGACTTCACATATGCTTGGGATGGATCAGTTTCTGGCGGTGACTATTTTGCACCAAACGGTGTTTATTCTTATGTGTGTAAATACAAAGGATTCAATAGCGATGCCTTAGAAAAGATGGGGACTATTACCTTGATGCGATAGATAAGAAAACTTATACTTAATAGAGCCGTTTGGAGTTAAATCCAAGCGGCTTTTTGTTTTTATTACAATAAGTGTGTTGGGAATACAAAGTAGTTCCTTATTTTCATGCCCTATGAAATCAAATCAATACTTAGCTCCGTTCATTGCAGTTACTACCTTGTTTTTTATTTGGGGTTTTATCACTGTACTCGTTGATTCTCTTGTTCCTAGACTAAGAGAGTTGTTTGAACTAGATCTTGGAACAGCAGGAATGCTTCAGTTTGCCTTCTTCATGGCTTATTTCTTGATTTCCATTCCAGCAGGTATGCTGCTATCCAAAATCGGATACCGAAAGGGGATTGTACTCGGACTGGGTACAATAGCAGCTGGATGTTTTCTATATGGTCCGGCCGCAGGTATGCGAGAGTTCTGGTTGTTTGCTTGTGCTTTTTTCGTCGTGGCGAGTGGTATGGCAATCTTGCAAGTGGCGGCAAATCCCTATGTATCTGTTTTAGGGCCAGAAGGTGGAGCTTCATCTCGTCTTAACCTGGCTCAGGCATTTAATTCACTCGGAACAACGGTTGCCCCTATATTTGGTGCTTACTACCTCCTCAGCGATCACTTATTGACTTCGGAGCAGATCGGCAATCTAGATATGGAAGCGAAAGCCGCCTATTTTTCGGCTGAAGCCTCTGCCGTGCAAGGACCTTTTTATATCATAGGTGGCGTGTTGATTATGATCATGATCTTTTTTCTTTTTGTTCCATTGCCCCAAATGTTGAAGGGGTCGGTGAACGGAGGTTTCCTGCAGGCATTGAAGAGCCGCCGACTCAGAGACGGAGCCTTGGGTATCTTGTTTTATGTGGGAACAGAAGTAGCCATAGGAACCTATGCGGTCCTGTATTTCGTGAACAAGGGACTTGGAGAAATGGTGATTCAAAGTGATTTTCACGGTTCGATTGCCCGCTTTATCCATGGTGATGATCTGGGGGGAATAGATGAAAAAGGGCTGCTTGGGATTTTTGTAGCACTTTATTGGGGCGGGGCCATGGTTGGTCGATTTATCGGAGCCTACTTGACGAGAGCCATGAAACCTGCTTTTGTGCTCGCTTTATTTGGAGGAAGCGCGATTGCTTTGCTCCTTATTTCAGCCCTGTCCACCGGATTCGTGGCGATGTGGGCTTTGCTACTCATCGGACTTTTTAATTCAATCATGTTCCCAACAATTTTCACCCAAGCAATCGACAAGCTAGGCGATTTAAAGCCTCAAGGGTCGGGTGTGTTGTGCAGTGCGATTGTCGGTGGAGCGATTATCCCGCCACTATTCGGATATGCTGTAGAATGGCAAGGGTTCGAGAAGTCATTTGTTCTATTTATTTTTAGCTACGGATTTATCGCCTACTACGCAATCCGCTTGCTAAGAGGAAAGTATGAGACAAGCATCACGCAATGATCTTCCTGAAATACTAGAGCTTTATTCTGCCTGTAGAACCGAGTTGAACCGACAACATATCGACCAGTGGGCGCATGGCTACCCCAGTGAAGCTATGGTGATGGCTGACATCGAAAACTTGGATTTGTGGGTTCGAGAAGAAAGAGGAGTGATAATAGGTGTTGTTGCCCTAAATCAAAGTGCGGCCGAACGCTACAATCAATTAACTTGGTCGTGCCAAGGAAATATGCACTATGAAGTTCACCGACTCGCAGTTCATCCGCAACATGCAGGCAAAGGTATTGGGTCGGCAATAATGAGTTGGGCTGAAGAAGAGTCATGTCGTCGAAATGCATGTTGTATTCGACTGGATACCTATTCCAGAAATGCAGCGAATATCAGCCTCTACAGAAAATTGGGCTACAGATCAATCGAAAATGAAATATTTTGGCCTCCTTTGAATTCTCCTTTTGTATGTTTCGAAAAACAACTGGAATAAATCCATTTGCGCGCATGCGTCAAGAATAATTAAATGTGTGGAATTGCAGGTAAAATAGGGAAAGGTGTAGCAAGCGCGCCCCAAGAAGTAGAATCTGTGCTAGGCGCATTGTCTCATCGCGGACCAGATGCTCAAAATTTCATGCAGACTGATTTTGGATTTCTCGCACATACGCGGCTGAGTATTATCGATACCGACGAGCGATCGAATCAACCATTTACACTCGAAGGCTCACCTTATATTTTGGTTTTTAATGGTGAAGTGTACAATTATCTTGAGTTAAAAATAGGGCTTGAAGCGGACGGGGTGCAGTTTCTGACTACCTCGGATACAGAAGTCCTTTTTCAATTGTTGAGTAGAGATGGAATCGCCTGTCTGAATAGATTAAACGGATTTTTCTCATTCGCCTTCCTGAATAAAAATACGGGAGATTGCCATTTAGCGATTGACCGATATGGGATGAAGCCACTTTTTTATGCTGAAAAGGATGGTGCCTTTCTTTTTGCTTCCGAACTCAGAGGTTTAATGAAAATGTTGGATGCGCGTCCCAATTTAAATACCGAAGTCTTGGGGCATCTTGTCCAGTATTCTTTTGTGCCTGCGCATGAATGTGCAATTGAGGATGGAAAGAAATTGTTTCCAGGAAACTACATAGAGTTAAAAGCGGGGAAGATTGAAGTAAAAACGTGGTATCACGGCTCCGATTCGAAGCAAGATCAAAGCTTGGAGTCGGCCATGGAGAATGCTGTGAAAGCGAGATTGGTAGCCGATGTGCCTTTGGGGTGCTTTTTGAGCGGCGGTCTTGATTCGTCTATTATAGCCGCTTTAGCCTGTCGGCAAATGCAAGGGCTTCGTACCTTTTCAATTGGGTTTAAAGATTCGACTTTCCTCGATGAATCGGTTTATGCTGAGGAGGTAGCTCAACATCTGGGAACCGATCATCTAACATTTTTCCTAACAGAAGAAGAGGCATCGTCTAAGTTGTCGGAGTATTTAGCAGCCATGGATGAGCCTTTTGCAGATTCATCTTCATTTGCGATGTATTTGTTGTGCCAAAAGGCTTCGGAGCATGTAAAGGTAGTACTTGGCGGAGACGGCAGCGATGAGTTGTTTGCAGGATACAACAGACATCGAGCATTTTACCGTTGGCTGAACCCCGGCTTAACAGAGCGTGCTGCAGGAGCCCTTGGTCACACACTATCACATGTCAAAGCTGGGAGAGCCGGAAGCATATCTAATAGACTTAGGCAGCTGCAGAAGTTCTCTAGACTGACTAAAATGAATGCTTCGGAAGTTTATACGGAGCTATCCAAATTTGCTTCGGAGAAAGAGCTTTCTGAAATCTTGAAAGAGAAGCCGGCCGACATTGAATTCGGTCCGTTTTCAAAGGGGCGAGAACTTGAAGACTACCTCATACAAGACCAAAAGTTTATTCTGCCCGGTGATATGCTGGTCAAGACAGATAGAATGGGAATGGCTTGTGGCATTGAAGTGCGATCTCCTTTTCTAGATCACCACGTAGTCGAATATGCCAGGAATTTAGCTTCGAGCGAATTGATCGATAAAAGCCAAGGCAAGATTTGTTTGCGCACCACTTTCGGACACCTTTTACCTGAGTCGGTTCTAAACAGGCCAAAACGCGGATTCGAAATCCCGCTAGAGAAGTGGATGAATGGAGTTTGGAAGAAGGACATAGGGCATGCTCTAAGAGCCCAAAACGTGGATCGATTGGGCTTGTGCGATGCTCACAAAATTCAGCAGTTACTTGAAAGGACTGCTGCTGGTAGAGGAAATGCCAATTTGGTCTGGAGTCTTTTTATAGTACACCATTGGTTCGAAAAGCACTATTCTCCGTCGTCCTCAAATTTGTTAAAGGCAACGAGAAAGGTGTAGATAGTGGTGATGATATCCTTTCTAGTAGAGTCTTCTTTTTTCGCGAGGAATGTTTTTACTTGGAGCAGACTTTCCATAAGCGGCACCTCGGGAATAGGAGGGGACATGCTTTCAATGATAGTCAAACATTCAAAACACTCTTCAAAAGTACCTTCAATAGCGATTTGGCATATTTTGTCGAGGTGTGCTACTGGAGTAAAACCACTGTTCCACACAAAGGACAGCAAGTCTTGTCTGATTTCGCGAAAGCGTGGATCGGCAATACATTGCATCAATTCGTCTTCGGCCTTGCTTATTTTGAGTTGGTTCAAAATGGAAGAAATGGTTGACTTTATTGAACCTTCGTCGCTTTTGGCATATACTTCCACCAATGGCAGGATAAGAGAATGGTCACCGGTAGATTCAATTTTCCCAAGAGCTGAAAGGACTATTTCGTCTTTTGGAGAGAACAGATCTGTTTTCAGTGATTCTAGTTTGCTTTTCTTTGCCGTTGTTGTCATAGGACCAATTTTGAGTCGGCAAAATTACGGTTTCCTTCACGTTAGACCATTATTTGTCCAATAAATCGCGCAAAGCCAGAGATAATTCAGAAAGCATAAGGCCAGTGGCTCCCCACACGATATGATTTTCAATGGCGTAGTACTTTACTTTTAACTTCCTGTCATAGGTTGGTAGATCGAGTACTGTTTCTTGGATTATTCCTTTTCGGTAAAGCTCTTTCGTATTGAAAGTAATGATAGATCCGACTTCTCGTGGATCAGGTATTAGGCTGGGTTCGGAAGTTGAAATGCCCACGTAAGGTGTAACTAAGAAGTTGCTTGGGGGAATATACAATGTAGAAAGGCTTCCAATAATTTCAACATCTGATGGAACAATAGATACTTCCTCCTCTGCTTCCCGCAGGGCGGTCTCCTCTAGGCTTCTATCATATAGCTCCCGCTTTCCACCTGGGAAAGCTATTTGTTTGCTGTGCACGCCTTGATAACCAGTTCGTTCAATTAAAATTGAGTTCCATTCTTTCTTTTTTGGGTACAATAAGATCAATACAGCGCTTTCAGTAGGTGATGGAACTTTCTTGCGAGCTTCTTCTATGCTCGGACGCTTATAGGACATTAGTCTGTTGTGGGCGTCCACGACTGAGTACTTTTTATTGAGAAGAATCCGTGATTCTTTGGCTAAATCTTGGGGTGAGATCAATTTAGTTTGGTTATTTTGATATACTAATTTACTAGACTATTTGTTCGCGTAGAGCAAGGTACCTATGGAATGGCAGTTTACCTTTTGAATAATGAATTAATTTTCCCCAATCCTGCGCATGCTGGGAGTGATGGGTTATTGGCGATTGGCGGTGATTTAAAGCCGGATCGAATTCTCTTGGCATACGAACATGGGATATTTCCGTGGTATGGGCCTGAGGATCCCATCATGTGGTGGAGTCCGGACCCTCGTTGTCTGCTTCCTACCAAAGCTGTGAAAGTTAGTAAAAGTATGCGCAATGTACTGAACAGAGGCACCATGCGATGTACTATGGACAATGAGTTTGAAACTGTCGTGCGCGAGTGCCAAAAGGCCAAAAGAAGGGAAAAAGGAACTTGGATCAACGAGGACATTATCAAGGCCTATTGCGAGATTCATTCGTTGGGGATGGCTCATTCGGTGGAAGTATGGGAAGATGGTTCGCTGATAGGAGGGTTATACGGAGTGTCAATCGGAAAATTGTTTTTCGGTGAGTCCATGTTTTCCAAAAGGAATAACGCATCCAAGGTCGCCTTGGTTAAATTATGTGCCTTTTTAAGTGAACGAGGTTTTGACTGGGTTGATTGCCAAATGTATACCCAGCACCTGGGTTCGCTTGGTGCGATTATGAAGCCACGACTTGAGTTTTTGCGCATTCTTGAAGAAAGCCTTGAAGATGATACACTGATTGGGAAATGGCGTTTTCCTACCCAGCCAGTGACAGACCAACACGCTGCTGTATGATCAAGTGGTGTATTTCGTATTGGTTTAAAATGAAGGGGTGGAAATTCACGGGAACGCTCCCAAAGCGAATGAAAAAGAGCGTCATCGTAGTTGGGCCTCATACCAGTCGGCAAGACTTCTTTCTCGGTGTTGCTGTTTCGCATTTGTCCAAGTTCCATTCTCGCATGTTGGTGAACAAGAAATATTTTTGGTTCCCCTTGAATAAGGTGTTAGATCATTTGGGTGCTTTCCCATTCGATCCTAAAAACCCTAAATCTACCGAGCTTTATTGGGTGAATAAATTTAATGAACGCAGGAAGTGCAGTGTTGTAATGGTGCCCGAAAGTGGAAAGTCAAGAAACGACGATTGGGACCTTACTTTTCATCGATTGGCGAGGAAAACAGGATCGCCCGTTGCAATGGTTGCTCTGGATTATAAAACCAAGGAGGTCAAGTTTCACACGCACTTCTTCCCAACAGAAGACATAGATCGTGATGTAGACTTCATGAAGAACTGGTTATCAACCTATCACGGCAAATATCCCGATCAGGGAATCTTCCGTCAAGGCAACACCGTTCAAGCTTCTCAGGTCAACAATTAGACGAACGTTAATAAATTGTCAATAAAAGGGAGGTGATAAATCCTTGTTCGCGTCGTCTTATTGATAATTTAGCTCCCAGCATATTCACATCAAGGAACTATAGCTTTTACAAGCTTCCTCCGAATTTGTTCTGAATTCATTTGACTGACTCCCCCGTTTTGGGGTTCCTAGGTTTGATATGTCTAAATATTAATTGCTAACCGATCAAAACTTTTTCTATGGACAAATATGACTACCTGATTTTAGACATTATCCAAGAGCACAAGGAGACTAACAATGAGCTCATCCGCTTGACGAGCATTGAACAACGATTCTGGAAAAAGATAGAAGACGACGTTACACTGAGCGTAGGTCAAGCGAAAATTGGTGAGAGAATTACTAATTTATATTTGAGAGGATACATCCAAAACCGAGGTGGCTATTCATTGACCAAGAGAGGAAGAGAAGAGCTGCAATGCCAATATGTCTAGAAATAGATACTAAGATTTTTCAAGGCCATTCTAAGCGAGTGGCCTTTTTTGTGCCGACTGTTTTCAATACTGTTCTTGCATGCTTACTTTTACCACCTAATTGATCATTTGCCGAAGGCTAAATAACCAACCACGAAACACCATGAATTTCAAACCAGCGAACCTATTCCTAGCATTTTCAACTGTTCTTTTAGGGGCATGCGGAAGTGGAGATTCTGAGAAGTCGGCACAACTTGCCGAACCCATTGAAGTAGAAACATCGGAAGACGACGTTTTTGACATGGCCCGAACGGAGATTTATACGCCCGTTCGCCTTTTTACGAATGTCTCGCTGCTCTCGGAAGAGGACCAGCAGATGATTCCCCTTCTCATCAAGGCTGCGGAGGTTATGGATGATATTTTCTGGAAAGAATCGTTTGGAGGGGATAAGGATGAATTCCTAGCGTCCATTGCAGATGAACGGCTGAGAAATTTTGCGGAAATCAACTATGGTCCGTGGGATCGATTGGCCGATAATAAGCCTTTCATTGATGGCGTAGGAGCAAAACCTTTGGGAGCCAATTTCTATCCACTCGACATGACCAAGACCGAGTTCGAAGGCTGGAACAACGATGTGAAGAAGAGTCTGTACACTATGGTTCGACGCGACACAACGACGAATGCACTCAAGACAATATACTACAACAAGTTCTTTTCCGAAGAAGTGAAGGAAGCAGCCGGTTATCTCAAGCAAGCGGCCGCCATATGCACGAATCCAACGCTGAAGTATTACTTGGATTTAAGAGCAGAAGCCCTTCTCAACGATCGCTATGGTCCTAGTGATATTGCGTGGTTGGGACTTGAGGATAATGTTATCGACGTAATCATTGGTCCGATTGAGAATTATGAAGACCATCTTTTCGGGTACAAGGCGGCCCACGAAGCTTATATTTTGGTGAAGGATATTGTTTGGAGCCGACGATTAGATCGGTACAAGGCATTGTTGCCACGTCTTCAACAGGAATTGCCTTGTGATGATAAGTACAAGCAAGATCCAATTGGAGGTAATGCGCAGCTGAATGCTTACGATGTGATTTACTATGCTGGCGATTGCAATGCGGGAAGCAAGACGATCGCGGTTAACTTGCCCAACGACGAAAGCATCCAGCAGGAATACGGTACGCGACGATCTCAGTTGAAGAACGCGATGAAGGCCAAGTACGATAAGATCCTTGTGCCGATTGCAGATATGCTTATTGCCGACGACCAACGTTCTCACATCACTTTTGATGCATTTTTTGGCAACACGATGTTCCATGAAGTGGCACACGGACTGGGAATCAAGAACACGATTGATGGAGCTGGAACTGTGCGCGAGGCGCTGAAAGATCAGGGAAGCGCGCTTGAAGAAGGTAAGGCCGATATCCTCGGGTTGTGGATGGTGTCTAAGTTGTACGAATGGGACGAGATGGAAAAAGGTGAGTTGATGGACAACTACGTTACTTTCCTGGCGGGGATTTTCCGTTCGGTACGCTTCGGTGCGTCAAGTGCACATGGAAAGGCCAACATGCTTCGCTTCAATTATTTCAACGAAATGGGAGCGTTTGAAAAGGATTTAGCCTCCGGCAAATACAGAGTCAACATGGAAAATATGACCGAAGCTATGAATGGTTTATCGGCGCTGATCCTGCAAATTCAAGGAGACGGAGATTATGATGGACTTACGAAATTGATGGAAGAGAAAGGCAAGATCAAAGAGGGACTTGCATCGGATCTTCAAAAACTCAATGACGGAGGTATTCCAGTCGATGTAGTATTTGAGCAAGGGATGTCTGTTTTGGGACTGTAGGCAGATTTTGGCACGAAATCTGCATAATTCTCGTTACACAAAGAGGAGCCGTACAAAGTTGTAGGGTTCTTCTTCTAAACCTAGATCATGCAAATAGCAAAGACATTCTTCATTATCGCTAGCTTTTGTTTAGCAGGTAACCTTCAAGCTCAAGAGGGCGATGTTTTCCCGGAGCTCGTAGGTGAGACCCTGGAACAAGATACCATCGAGCTACCGGAAGCAACCGAAGGGAAGATTACAATTTTAGGAATGGCATACAGCCAAAAGGCGGAGGCCACGCTGAAGACTTGGTATCAACCGATGTACGATAAATTTGTACTGAAGACCGGAATATTTGATCAGTTCTACGATGTAAACATGTATTTCATTCCTATGTACACGGGAGGGAAAAAGGCGGCCTACGATCCCACGATGAAAAAGCTCAAGGAGAGCAATCGAACCGATCTCTTTCCATACATTCTCTTTTACAAAGGCGAGATGGATCCATACCTTGAAGCCTTGGATATGGAGAACAAGAATTTGCCTTACTTCTTTGTTCTAGACGAAAAGGGCACAATCTTGTACGCAGCCAAAGGTCTGTACAGTGAAGAGAAAATGGAAAAGATCGAAGAAATCCTAGATAGTCGTTTGTAGAAAGTGTGCCTACACCTTTGAAGGTCGTGTCTTTTTCTTTCCAGAGCTGCCAGGTTCGATTACCTTATCGGGATCATAGCCAAAGAGCCTGTTATCTTTGATAATCGTATCGACATAAGTCGGCACTTTCTCTTCCCATCCTGGTTCTCCAGCTCGAATCATGTCCAGGCAGTCTCTTGAATAAACGTCCAAAATAGATTCGTTGAAATCCTGAATGTCTACCATTCGACCATTGAAAGTTAAATAGTCAAATAGAGGCTTTAACCTTGGGTGAATCGGTGCGTTGGCGGCAGTATAGAATTCTTTCTTATTCTTCTCGCGCCATGGATAGAGATAGATCTTAAGGTCTCTGCTAAACAAGATTCCGAAAGACTCTAGAATTCCACCATTCAAATCGCGGTAATACTTTTCGTTGAAGACCTCAAGCAAATTGTTAACCCCCATAATGAGGCCCATTCTCTTCTTGGTGTACCTCGAGAAGTACTCAACCAATTTGTAATACTCCGTATAGTTGGAGATTAAAACTGTCTGTCCCAAACTACATAAGATATCAGCTCGATCAAGGAAGTCTTGCTCGTCAATGTCGCCATCCGACTTCAAATTGCTCAAGGTGATTTCAAAGAGCACTTGGATGTTGTCGGGAACAACTCGGTGTTCGCGTTCAAACATTTTAAAGCCCTTCATGATCATGTCGATATTCACCTTGGTGACCGGCCTGAAGCTGCCTCGAATCGCGAGAATATTCTTTTTATATAGTACATCTGCAGCCTGCAAGTTTCTTCCATCTGGCGAGAAAATTACGGCCGACGTCATGCCATTTTTAACCAACTGGAGGCTCAATAATCGGTTGTCGACATCATGGAAGTCGGGACCGTTCATTTCGATCATATCTATTTCAATCTGATCGCGAGACAAGTTGTCGTAAAGGGAGAGAAGCAACTCTTTCGGCTGGGTGTGGAAAAACGCACATCCATAGAGTAGGTTGACCCCCATGATTCCGCACGTCAGTTGTTGCAGAATGGCGTCGTTTTCGTGAAATCTGAGGTGAATAATGACCGTATTGGCCTCAGATTGAGGAGTCGTTTGAAATCGAACACCCATCCAGCCATGGCCCTGAACAGTCTTTTGAAAGTTTATAGTCGCAATGGTGTTGGCGTACGAAAAGAAACATTTTGTGGGATGATCTTCGCGATCAAGTCGCTCCTCCATCAAATCATACTCGTGCTTGAGCATGTTCATGAGTCGTGGCTTACACACATAGCGACCCTTAGCTTCGCGGCCGTAAATGGCATCGCTAAAGTCTTTGTCGTAGGCAGACATAGCTTTGGCGATAGTCCCGGAAGCCCCGCCAGCTCTAAAAAAATGTCTAACGACTTCTTGTCCTGCGCCAATCTCGGCAAAGGTGCCGTAGACGTCTTGATTTAAATTGACCCTGAGCGCCTTCTGTTCAGACGAAAGGATGACTCTATCTTCGTTCAAGTTCCCGTGTTGTTGATCTCGTGGTACAAAATTACTGCGATTCTTCGACTATTTGAGATTCAAGTCATATTTCTGCGACTTGAGATGCTAATTCGTTAACTCAACTATCCATGAATGGGTTACATTTGTTGCCTGAAAAGGTGAATTATTTTTGAGTAAATCGAGTCAAATACAAGTTACATTTCTCGGTACTGGCACGTCTCAGGGCGTCCCGGTGATCGCATGCGGATGCCGTGTTTGTAGTTCTGAAGATCCGAAAGACAGTCGACTTCGAACTTCCGTCATGATCACCTACCACGGAAAAAACTACGTCATCGATTCGGGACCTGATTTTCGACAGCAGATGCTGCGCGAAAAGGTTGAGGCATTAGAAGCTGTTGTGTTCACACATGAACACAAAGATCACATAGCGGGACTGGACGACGTGCGAGCTTTCAATTACAAGCAAAAGAAAGATATGCCTGTATTCGGCTCCGATCGTGTTGAAATTGCCTTGCGCAGGGAATTCCATTATGCTTTTGGCGACAATCCCTATCCCGGAGTGCCTCGTTTGGATTTCAAGAGGATAGCCAACGAGCCATTTGAACTTCAGGGTAAGACTTGGACTCCGATTGAGGTAATGCATTACATGCTCCCCGTTCAAGGGTTTAGGATTGGTGACTTCACATATATCACCGATGCAAAAACGATTGCCGACGAAGAAATTGAGAAAGCCAAGGGAAGCAAAGTCTTGGTCTTAAATGCACTCAGGCTGCAAGAGCATATTTCTCACTTTAACCTAGAGCAAGCTCTGGACATGATTGAGGTGATGCAACCCGAGCGCGCCTACCTCACACACATTAGCCACTTATTTGGCACACACAGTGAAATTGAAAAAATGTTGCCGGAGAACGTTTTTGTGGCGTATGACGGATTGAAAATCGACCTTGAACATGGGCAATAAAATCTTATTCTACTTGGTGATTATGCCGATTAGCAAGCTTCCTTACTTCTTGCTCTATGGCCTTTCTGACGTATTTTTTTTGGTGCTTTATTATGTCATTCCATACCGAAAGAAACTGGTCGCCAAGAATATAGCCCTATGCTTCCCCGAAAAATCGGAGCGTGAAGTGGAAGCCGTGCAACGCGCCTATTACCGTCATTTTTGTGACCTAGTATTTGAGAGTTTAAAGAACTTCAGCATTTCGGAGGAAGCAGCACACGCGCGTATGGAGCCAATCAACTTGGAAGCCATTCAGAAATATGCAGCCGAAGGAAGAAGCGTTGTGCTTACGGGCGGACATTACACCAATTGGGAGTTGTGGGCTATGGCAGCTGCAGGCCACTTGGATCACACGGTAGTCGGCATTTACAAGAAACTCAGCAATGCATTTTTTGACGACAAAATGCGCGAGAGTAGGGGGAAGTTCGGTATGAAGTTGGTTTCTACGCGAGAGTTAAAAGGTCAACTGCCTGAACTGCAGAAAGTGGCTTCGGCTTATGTGTACGCTATCGACCAATCTCCAGGTGATCCTATGAAGTCCTATTGGACAACTTTCATGGGGATCGAGACGGCATGTCCGTATGGCGCTGAAAAGTATGCCAAGGATTTCGACAACCCTGTTTTTTACGGACGAGGGAGAAAAGTGAAGCGCGGCTATTTCACGATTGAGTATATTCTTGTTGCCGAAAACCCAAGAGAGTTGGGCTATGGAGAGGTGTTGGAACGCTGCAATGCTTTGTTGGAAGAAGATCTTCGCCATGCGCCAGAATTTTGGTTGTGGACGCATAAGCGTTGGAAGCACAAGCGACCCGCAGCAATGGAAATGAGAACACCGCCACCAAAACAATGAACGAACACACAAGCATACCTTTAGCCGAACGGATGCGTCCAAAAACCTTGGATGAATACATCGGTCAAGATCACTTGGTGGGTAAGGATAGCGTATTGCGCAAGGCTATTTTGTCGGGAAATATTCCATCCATGATTTTCTGGGGACCTCCTGGTGTTGGTAAGACGACCTTGGCGACTATCATTTCCAACGAACTGAAACGACCATTTTACACGCTTTCGGCGATCAATAGCGGAGTCAAAGATATCCGCGAAGTGATCGAGAAAGTGAAGAACCAAGGTCTTTTTGGAGGAAATAGTGCCGTTTTATTCATCGACGAGATTCATCGCTTTTCGAAGTCCCAACAGGACTCACTTCTCGGAGCCGTTGAGAAAGGAATTGTTACACTAGTAGGAGCCACAACGGAAAACCCTTCGTTCGAGGTGATTTCGGCGCTTTTGAGTCGGTCGCAGGTGTATGTTATGAAGTCGTTTACGGCCGACAGTTTAAGGCAATTGGTTGCGCGAGCTTTGGAGCACGACGAATTCTTGAGCAAACGAAAAGTGGTCATCGAGGAAGACCAAGCTTTGTTGCGTTTGTCTGGAGGCGATGCGCGTAAGATGTTGAACTTACTCGAGATTGTCATCAACGCCTCTCCTGAAGATCCGGTGACGATAACCAATGATTTGGTCACGAGCTTGGTGCAAGAGAATATCGCGATGTACGACAAGGATGGCGAAATGCACTACGACATTATCTCGGCGTTTATCAAGAGCATTCGAGGCAGTGATCCGAATGCGGCGGTTTACTACCTCGCGCGGATGGTTGAGGGAGGTGAAGACCCGAAGTTCATTGCTCGCCGCTTACTGATTTTGGCCAGTGAAGATATCGGACTTGCCAATCCAACTGCTCTAGTCATGGCCAACTCTACCTTTCAAGCGGTTGAGCGCATCGGATGGCCGGAGAGTAGGATCGTCCTTTCGCAGTGCGTGATCTATTTAGCCACCTCGGCCAAGAGCAATTCGGCCTATGCGGCTATTGGGAAAGCGCAGAAAATTGTGCAGGAAACGGGCAATGCGCCGATTCCACTCGAACTGCGAAATGCCCCTTCGTCGCTCATGAAAGAATTGGGTTATGGCAAAGGCTACCAGTACAATCACGAGATGAAAGGGAGTTTTTCCGGACAGGAGTATCTACCAGAGAATTTGAAGCACACAAAGTTTTATGAACCTGGCGAAAATGCTAAGGAAAAGAGTATTCGTGAATGGCTCAAGCAAGCCTGGAAAAAGTACGGATACTGAAAAGGGTTTCTCCCCTTATTCAACTTTCAAAAGACGCTCGATATGCGTCTCCGCATCGACTTCAAGTTTCAAATAGTAAATCCCCGGACTCAAAGCTGAGAGGTCTAGTCTGCAAAGCATTTGCGCTCCGTCGCTGACAAACCTGCAAATAGCCTCGATTTCCTTGCCTAGTGCATCTGTTATTTCAATGTCGATTGCGTTTTTGTCGCTGGCTTGAAAAGCGATGACTAAGTCTTGTTGGAAGGGGTTGGGGAAGGCCTGAAAATTGAACGTATTGACCTCTTCGTAGGTTTGAAAAGCCGAAAAAGCCTGCCAAAAATTGGGAATACCGTAGCCCATGCTGTCGTTTGGAGTCGTATCAAGGGAGGAGCTTTTCTTAACGGCATCTATGATTTCCATGTTGCTTTTTTCGGGAAAGGCCTGCCACAGACAAGCGACCAATCCGCACATGATAGGTGACGAGAAGGAGGTGCCATTACCCGGAATAAACGTGGAGTCGGTGCGGGCGATGGTTGATTGTTCTCCTATGCCCATAACATCCGGTTTTACCCTGCCATCGGCTGTTGGACCGAAGGAACTGAACGCCGCATGCTCACCACTGCGGTTGACGGCGCCGACCGTGAGGACGCTGTCGGCATCTCCGGGCGTTCCAATATAATGCCACGCCCCACTTCCGGAGTTTCCGGCGCTAGTTACCAATAGAATTCCCTTGGAAGCCGCTATGTCGCTGGCGATCGTGATACGCGAAGTGTTTCCATCTAAATCGGCATAAGTATAATTGGACGTAGAATCGTCGAAAGTGGTGTATCCCAGGGAAGTGTTGATGAGATCTACCCCAATGCTGTCGGCGTGCTCGGCGGCGGCAATCCAGTTGTCTTCTTCGATGACGTTCTCTTGCGAACCATCTTCTGTTCTGTACAAGTAATAGGTGGCATCGATCGCTGTGCCAAGCAGGGAATCTGGTTGGTAGCCAGCCATGGTACTCAGGACCATCATGCCGTGATCGCTCGCGTGAAATACATTGTTGTCCCCATCTACAAAATCGCGTGTGTCGACCAATCTTCCTTCGTTGTGCAGTTTATCGAAAACGGGAAGAATATCGGCCTTGCGAAAACCGGCATCGAGAACGGCGATGTGCATTCCTGCGCCCCAAAACCCTGCTTCGTGGAGGAGTTGCCCCGCGTGAATGGTCGTCTGCGCTCCGGAATAACCATATTCATCGGTTGTCGGCTCGTTAAGTTCATGGCGAACTGACGGTGGCATGTTTTTGCGATTGGGGAGGAGCTGAACAGAACGTGTATCGGCGACGAAAGGTAGATTGGCAATTTCTTCGATCAGCAAGGAGTCGCTTGTATGGATCGTTATGGCGTTGAACCACTTGCTCACGTTGATGATTTCGACATCGGGAGCCAGATTAAGCACGGCATTGACATAGGCTGTGTCGACGGGAAGATCTTGCTCTACGATGGCAATTCCTTGGTTGGATCGTCGTTGAATAGCGCGTGTTGACAGAAACTCTTGGGGGTGCTCTACAGATTGCTCAACTGCATCTTTGTCGGTGAATTGAACCCAATATTTATCTGGTGCGGTCTGCCCACACATTTGCCGAATGGCAGAGAAAAGAAGAAGTGCGATGACTACTAGATATCGCCGAAATCGATGAGCGTCCATTCTACGTCATTCCCTATTAGAATGAGATTTTGAAAAGTGAGATCGAGGAAGCTTTTGGAGATCAGACCCACATTTTTGGCATACACCTCGGAGGCTTTTTCCTGGTCGATCAAGTTGATGCTATTTCGCTGGCGCACCGTAAGGGTTTTTGAAAATGTAAAGCCGCTCATAGAGAGGGACTTGTCGATATTCACGTAGCGGTGCTCCCATTCATTGTCGGTATTGTAGGCATTACCATCCCATCGTTGGTCGGTATTGATAGGAAACACCATACGCACGTAGCGGATATTCTCTTCAACTCGCTCCACGGCCGTAGGTGTTTTCTTTTGAACCCATACGTCTTTGAGTTCCCAGTCATCGGCCATGTTGAATTTCTTGTAGCGGTGAACGCGCACGGCCAGTTGATTTTGCTGATCGACAAATTCATTGACAAGTTCTTCACGAAGGTAAAAGTGTACGGTATCGATTTCGACCCCGTAGTGAATGGAATCTACCTCGTATTCTATGTAAGTCCCCACGCGATTTGGGAAGTAGTCGTAGCCCAGGTCAATTTCCTCATCGATCTTGTTCTTTTTGCATCCGGCGGCGGCCAGAATGAGGAGGAGCATCGATAGGGAAAAGATTTTATTCATGTTATTCTTCAGACTGTAGTTCGCCATTTGAGTAGTTCTCGGTCTTGAGCAATTTTCCATCTTCGTTGTAAATATAGACCTCTCCCTCCAGTTTTCCGTTCATGTAGTTGCCTTCGCGCTTGATTTGGGTATGTTGGAGTTCTTCCACGTATTCCATTTCCATACCGCCGTCTCCACCTTGTCGCGGCTCACGTACCCATTCCCCCTTGTCGTACCATTCTGTAAACGGACCGTCGAGCAATCCATCGGCATAGGAGAATTCGTTTTTCGGAATGGCACTAGCATAATGCTCCATAAAGGTACCATTTTCCTTTTTTTCTTTGACTTTTTTTCCTTCTCGGTACAATATATTGAGCTCCACGCGGCCATCGGAATG
>JADFAK010000199.1 GCA_015665315.1 Flavobacteriales bacterium
CGAACTGCTACGAGTTTGTAATACATGATTAAGAAATTTTCTTGGCCCTTTGAGTCTCGGAAGAAACCGAGTTAGTAAAAAGAAAGCGTGAGACTCAAACTCATCTCAGCTTCAAGGTACCGCCAAGCACCCAACAAACAAGACAAGCCAAGCTCACGCCTTTAGGGCGCGTCTGACTTGTACTCTTGTTTGTTTTCAAGATTTGGCGGTTTTTGAAGCCAAGAATACAGTTACGCTATGCGTTAATTCGATATGTAGTGCTCAAAAGTAGGGAATTGGAACAATAATTGTCTTAATTCGTAGTATAATGGATAGAAAGATCATAGGATGATAAGGTCGTCTACCTGTTTGGTTAAGTTCACTTTTGATTGGTAATAAAAATGAGCCTATAAATGTTGGTGAATCCCATAAAGTCCTATATTTCGAATCAGTAAACGCAATCACAACCCCACGTAAATGCCAGATGAAAATCAACTGTTGGCAAAGGCCGACGAGGCAATAGAAAGAATATTGCCGTCAAAAGAAGTTGAAGAGCGAATCCAAAAAATGGAACCATTCTTCACTCAATTAGAAGATTCGTTCTGAGAAAGAACAGAATAAAAATAACCTGAGCCATCGATTTTTCGTTGGCTCATTTTTTTGGATTCAAATGGATGAACAGAAATTAGAGAATTTTCTTGAAGGGATGTCCTCCTTTACAGATGCTGTTGGAGCGGGAAAACCAACCCCTGGATGCGGGACAGTGTGCGCTTTGAATTCCCTAATTGGACTTGAGTTACTTCAAACTATTTGCACACTAGCAATAGACAAAGGGAAAGATGATAGTTTTGTTCCAATTCGCGAGGCAATTCAACCTAGAAAAAAGGAGCTAAAAAAATACTTCGTGGCTGATAGTATGGCTCTTCATCGATTGATCTTCGAGAAAGATAGAGAGGAAGGAAGAACGAAAAGAGATTATCTGGAACTCCTTTCTAGAATTCCATTGGCTGTATCTGAGATTTGTTTAAGCCAATTGGAAGAATCTGGAGCACATTGTTTGAAGAATGGCTTCGCCAATGCGAAAGGGGATTCGGGAACTGCATACAAAATGCTTCTATCATCTTCTGCAGGTTGTCTCTATATTGCTCGATTTAATCTTCTTTCACTTGAAAAAGGAGATGCGTTGATCGACGAATTCAAAAGCGTGATAACTCAGCATAGAAAGAGAATAAAAGCTCTTGATGATATATTTTGGGAGGAGTTTGACTCGATGGAAGAAGATTAATTGTTTTCCAATAAATTGACTAAATCAATGAGAACCACCTGAATATTTCTGGGTGGTTTTTTGTTTTTGTGAAAAGGGAGTTCGAGGTCTCCTCGACAAGATCGCTTGTTGCTGAAAAAATGAGAGAAACGAAATTTGACAGTCAACAAGCTATCTTGCGGAACGATTGGAAATCGTGACTAAAGGGCTGAGCTTGGTTTGAAGTTCGTATAAAGCCACAAGCTCATGTGTCAGGAAAAGGGTAGATCTGAGAACCAAGCTCAGCGGCCATCCACAGAATATGTCTTTTGATAAGTAGACTCGATTTGAGGGCTGTGATAGAATAGGGGAATAAATGTCAAACATCTCCAAAATCAGAATTCATGGAAACCAATCAAAATGAGATTCCTCAAATTAAGTTAGTCTACATCAATAAAAATTCTTCGAACTTTAAAATCAAAAGCAGCAGGGAAGCGTACATCAAATTTCTTGAGCACTACCCCAGAGACTCTATTCAACTGAGAGAAGAATTTCGGGTGATGTTTTTAAGTCATAACAATCGGGTTTTGGGCATTATGCTAGCCAGCACAGGTTCGGTTTGTGCGACCGTTGTAGATGTTCGTCACATCCTCGTGACGGGTTTGCTAGCAAATGCCACAGGAATTATCGTTTCTCACAATCATCCTTCGGGTGAACTAAAGCCCAGTCAATCAGATAAAAAGATCACAAGGCAGATAGTGGATGGCGCGAAATTATTGAGTTTAAGAATGCTAGATCACATTATTCTGTCGAGTGAAGGGTATTACTCGTTCGCAGATGATGGAATACTTGAAAATGATATAGCCATCGATTCAATGGAATATCATCTTGATTGGCCGATAGAAAAGCTCCTTTGTTCAAAACAATAAAATCTTATCTGGTGATAAGTGCTGAAACGTGGCAAGTACCATGTGAGGCAGCGTACAGCGGACCCCAGTTCAACGGAACTGGGGTCTTAATTTTTTGGAAAACACCAGCCTCAATACTTGCAAATTGATGTTCAATAGTGTAGACTGAGATGAGTTAGTTTAAAAGGGCAGTAACGTACTGATTTAATCATCACGTCTTAGGATGTGATAAAAAAAGGACTAGCAATGTCGCACAACAAAGCTTTTGATCTGTCAAGGTCGTTGGGTTTTCACCAGTGAATAAGGCGCTTCATCAAGTCAAAGTCTAAAAAGACATTTAAGTCGCCAAAATCATATGATTCTGCCATGGGAAAAGCTTCGAAAGGATGGCTCTTGTCGAAATAACCCACTTTTGAATTAGCTTACTATTATCAGTTAAATAGTTCTGCCAATGCAATACTACAATGTGTGTACCTGCAAGGAATACAAAGACAAGAATGGAGAGCAGAAGACAAGCTGGTACAAAGCTGGGGTGATGAAGATTAATCCAGAGACCAATGGACGATTCTTACAACTCTTTCATCAGCCTGAAACTACCTTCTTTCTGTTCGAACAAGACGAAGACAGGGAAAACCTAAGAACCATCGAGTAAATGCGATGACAGAGCCATATAAGCCATGCTAGAAGGAACTACTCCTGTTCCAAACACCGTATTCGACGAGTTGATGCCAACTTTGAGTCCTTCAGAACTCAAAGTGCTGCTTGTCGTGTTAAGGAAGACATTCGGATGGGAGGATAAAACCTCACCCACTGGGAGAAAACAAAGAGACTGGATTTCTAACAGTCAGTTAGAAAAACACACAGGGTTATCAGCTAAAAGTATACAACACGCAAAAGCATCGCTTTCGGCCAAAGGACTGCTTGAGCAAAATGAAGAAGGACTGCCAAACGGAGGACGAAAAGTCTTTCTGTCGTTTTCGGGTTATTCGCCAATTGTCAGCGAGAAAAGAGTTCCATCTACAAAAGAATCTTGGACAAAAGAAAAGACAGAAAGTTTTTCCAAAGAACAAATAGAAAAGTTCAAACAGGAACTGAAAGAAGCGGGGAGCTTCTCAAGTCTAATGATTCAAAAAGAAGCGACAATAGAAAAGGAAGGTCGCAGGACACTTGTTCGACATGAGGATGTTGATGCCTACAGAGCCAAGCATTGTGTAGGCTATATAGACAAAATTGGAATATCGCTGGATTCCACAATTCCTTACTCATATTGGCACCGACTATACGGAGAGATAGTAAAAGGCACCACTTACTAACCAAGTGGTGCCTTTTACTTTGTTTTCAATGTTCTTGACTCTGAAATCAAGAATTTCAGTTTGTTCTTTAGGGGTAAGCTTGTCGAGTAATTATTGATGCCCCTTATTTACTTTGACAGAAGTATCGCATTGACAAAAAGATTTTTTCATGGTATTCTTCATACTTCCTAAATTCGAAAATGGGGATTAATAGCCATTAACCGAGGATTACGGCTGTCTACAACGAAAGCGGTTATCCACAGTGGGTGAACTGAGGTAGAACTTTCCAAAGGATGATACAATAAAAACAGCCATCCTTTTGGAGCTTCTATTCTATCATAGTAGCATTTCAAAAATCTTATGAAGTTTCAAAAATGTATTGAGTATTTCTCGGAGTGGGGTCATGGAAAATACTCAGCCCGAACATTAGAGGTGTATGTAGGTCACCTTAAGCAATTTGTAGCCTACATTGACAACAAGGACATTGAGGCTATCAGTCTCTTTGATGATGTGATCACATATGTCAGAAAGCTCGAACGTCAAGGACTAGCTGACAATACTATCAATATTCGTATGATCGCTATCCGGCAGTGCTGGAAGGCGATGTATGGGCTAGAGAATCAGCTGGGGATAAAACTGCCTTTCAGCGCTGAGATGATTCCTGTGAAAAGTGGAGTTGTTCCAACATCACATAAGCCGATTTCAGAAAAAGAGTTTAACGTTTTGATAACGACGTTGTCAGAAAAGATGGTGATTGATCCATTTATCAAGATTCGAGATATTACAATCTTCTATTTTCTTTACGACACTGGTCTCCGAGTCTCAGAACTCTGTGATCTAGATATTTCAGATTTGGATATGGAACGCCGTTCTGCAAAAGTACGATCACGAAAACGTAGAGACAGGTTCAAACATCGGGAAGTCTATTGGACGTTTGAAACTCACCTGGTTCTTTCTCAATATTTACAAGTTCGTTCTCAATATTCAGGAAAGGAAGCCCTTTTCATAAATCAAAGATTCCATGAAAGACTAACGACGCGATCTATTCAAAGAGGGCTAAAAGGATATTGTAAAGATGCAAGACTAGTTGAAAAGCCGATCACTCCACACTCATTTCGACACAGCGTCGGAGAAAGGGCCGCCAAGAATCAAATGTATCCTCCGTTGCTGCAATCTCTATTAGGACATAAGAACCCAAACAGTTCGCAGGTCTATTACAACATTCACAATGAATCCTTGAGGGTAGAGTACCACAAGAAAATTGGTGATAGTCAGAAATTCTCAATGGAGCGGGATTTTAAGAGAACAGTTCGCTCCTAGTAAATTTTTTTCTTGGACATCTAAAAATTAACGCACTTATCCCTATAATAGATGTTTGGTACGGAGATTGTAGCGACGGGGTGATCAAACAATAAAAATCAGTCCCCATGACAGAATCAGAAGTTGAAAAAAGAATCCGATCCATAGCCTTAAAGGCTTCCAAGTTCAAAATTGGAAAAACAGGCTTAGAAGAAAACCAAAGATTAAGCGGACACAAAGGGTACAGGCGTATTATTAGAATCACATGGGCTAAAACAAGTGCCCCCATTGATAGAATTGAAGCTAAAATGATAGGGAAATTCATCAAATGGAAAACCAATGATAATAAAAACACTGGTAGCGCAGGCGCAATGAATCCAAAAGCCAGCCGATACTTGTTGTATATACCCTCAAAAGGAAAGCGACTAATGGTTAGTGGATTAACGGGTTACACGCCGCCACGTAAATTGATTACGTATTGAGGTGTGTTATTAGCTGAAAACTAAACAATTCGGCTATGTCACAACAACTTGGATTACTCGAATTCTTCGAGCTTTATAGAACATAAGAGGCTTGTAAAGCACTTCTTTGCGATCTCAAATGGTCAGACGGATATTCTTGTCGCAGGTGCGGACACACGGAGCAAGTCAAAGGGGCTACACTCTTTCATCGTAGGTGCCCGAAATATAGGTACGACGAGTCTCCAACGGCGCATACCCTTTTCCATAAACTCAAGTTTCTTTACCAAAAGCTTTTGCTATTATCTATCAGGTCAGTACGATGAAAAAGGGAATGTCTACTTGTGAGATTGCTCATCAGCATGGCATTCATCATCATGTCTCGGCTGAACACATCCAATTCTATCTTACTGAATTTCTTTTCGGTTTTAGAAATCGTAACTAGATCAGAAAATGTCCGAATAAAGTGCTCAAATTAATGATCAGTCTGCCCGGATCCCCTATGAACAGATACGTACAGTGTAACCCGGTAATCCATATAATTTTTTGTAATATTGGCACCTTGTAATAATATTGATAATAAAGTAATGGAGAGGATATATACTAGTTTTTTCCCTTTGGATAAGATAAGAGACCATATTTCTCCAATACTAGAAAAGAGGTACGGAGTATCGGGTGAAGTTGGCGAAAGTCAAGAGAAGAATGAGAAAAGTGATTTAGAACTATCATTAGAGAAAATAGACGCTCTTGTTTCCAAATTTAACAATGCAACGTACGTTGTGTTGGAACATCCATACGTAGACAAATACTACAGAGATACTTACTATGCTTATTTTGCAACCAAACATAAGGAGTATCATCGTAATTCTGTGCGTCTGAGCTTTTTTACTGAAGCTGTTTCAAAAGACGATTTTAGAAGTCCTAATGCACGAAAAATCTTGCAAGCTAAATACAGAGGATTTGTTTCATTACGCCCAACTTTTCCTGATCTCATAGGAAGATCAATTATATCACCATCAATTTTGGGCGGGGAGAAGCTTTTTTGCACGCTTGCAAAGTATAGCGTTACAGTACGTGGTGTGAAATTGGAAATAGAAGGATTTCCTTATTCTTCTCAAGATGGAGAGGCAATTACTTGTGCAGAAACAACTATTTGGTCCATGATGGAGTACTTCGGGGCAAAATATCCTGATTACAGACCGATTTTGCCATTTGAAGTAATAAATCTGCTGGGTAAAAATTCTGTAGAACGAATGATTCCTTCTGCTGGGCTTACGACAGGCCAAATATCATTCGCAATAAAAGAATTGGGTTTTGGAGTGAGAAAATATTCTCGAGTTGCTTACAAGGAGGATTTCGACAAAATTCTTCGGACATATGTTGATAGTGGGGTCCCAGTAATTGCGTATCTGGAGGACGATAAAGAAGGTGGTGCAGGACATGTTGTCAATGTTGTAGGGCGTGGAGTTGTGAAAGATGGAGAATACGAAAAATTACAAAAGGAGGGTCAAAACATAGGAGATGATGTAATTGTCTTTGATAATGCAGCTATTGATTTTGAATGTGTTTATGTGGATGACAATCTTCCACCTTATAGGGTGAGCCCATTGTCAAATCCGGCTTTGGGGTATTTACCAGAGTACCCTGACTGGGGCGGGATGAAAATAGAACAATTGATTGTGCCGTTATATCCGAAAGTATATCTAGAAGCAGGTCAAGCTCGAGTGATGTCAATTTCGATGATTAGGCATCATTCGTGGATAAAGAACAAAAAGATCTTAATAAAAACGTATTTGGCCTCTGCTAGATCCTTTAAAGACTATATATCTTTGAACGAAACGCTAAGGGTTAAAGACAAAGAATTTAGTATAACCGCCAGTGAATTAGTTGTTTCTATTTCGATGCCAAAGTTTATTTGGGTTACCGAAATATCTACGTTTGAACTAGTTAAGGAGAACAAAGTAGAGGGTTTATTAGTTCTAGATGCTACTGAACCGAAACATTCGAAGTTGCTATTAAGTATTATGGAAGGAACAGTTTTTATTCCAAATGGAACGAAAATTGCAGAATTTGAATTAAATTTGCAGCCCTTTACAAAATTCCAAAGTGGATTACAATAAAGGGTGGATCAACTAAATAGGCATAATATGGCAGAGTTAAAAACTGATTTCGATATCCTATTCGAAGAGATGGCTGCTAAAAAAAGAGCTAGGGAAATAAACTCTTCGACAGTAGCCACCATAAACCAAAAGGTTAATGCTGATGTCGCTCAGTACAATAAAGAAGACCAGCCTCGAATTCTTCAAACGAATATCGAGATGGCAAAATCAATAATATCTAAATAGATATGAAAGGGCCGCGTAGCGGCTCTTTTTCGTTATAACTTTTGTCCAGATGGCCATTGTTCTTATGGCTATTGACTAATTATCACTTTAATAGCAATGGGATTGAAGGAGATGATTCTGCCTAAAAAAACATGGATATATGTTGAATGCGATGTGGTGTATGATCTTTCAATAGTCTGTCAGGTTTTACAATTGGATGTTACTCACTAAATCGTTAATTTGATAATGGATAATCAGAAACAGGAAGATCGTCGGAACCTGACTTTTGGTAAAGAGCAAGGAGAGGCCGATTTCGAAAGGCTTATTACCTATTTGTCTGCAGGTGGGCTTGCATTATCTTTTACATTTATTGAAGATCTTGTACCCTTGGCAACCGCAAAATGGAAATGGCTCCTAATTACAGGTTGGGCATCTTTAGGCTGTACATTGTTGTTGAATCTGTGGTCGCATGTTATTTCCACAAATTTTCATGAAAATTCGATCAAAGAATTTGATGAGTTGGATCAGGATTCGGAGACAGAGAAAGTAGAGTATGATACAAAACTCGTTTCTAGGAATTCTATTATCTCAAAGATAAACCTGTTGACAACGTTGCTATTGTCGATAGGGGTATTATTGTTAGTTTTGTTTACTTCAATTAATGTGCTGAATATGAGCAATGATAAAGAGTCTAAAGAGGGAGCAACTTCTGTCCAAATTGAAAAGTTAGGTAGAACAATTACTAAACCCTCATCCGTTGTATCAAAAGGGTCTTCAGACTCAAAATCAAATAATTCAAATGGCAAAGAAAAGTGAAACAAAGGTTGATTCTGGTAAACTGGCATCTGGCAGGACTGTAACTAAACCTGTATCAGCGAGGCCAAAGCCCAAGCCAAAAAAGGGCAAGTAGTTGTTCTTTGATCAAGGCTTACGTCTCATTAAAAGAAGAAGACCTCTATTAAGAACGAACCCAAAAGATTGAATAGATGAAAATCTTTTACTCAAAGTCAGCTGGCATATTGGCGGCTTGATTGAAGATGTACTTCGGGGGCTAAATCCTTTTATTTATTGGGTGTTTGAGGTTGTTTTCCGTGTGTTAGGGATTAAGATTTGTTCTTTGAAATACATGTTCTTTGTAGCCATAAAAAGTGGCTTTTCGTCTTAAATACCTGTTATAGGTAATGCTGTGTATTTCGGTCTATGGGTGCCAGCTATTTCGGAGTATGGGAGCCACCTAAAAAGATCGTGTAATTTTAGTGAAAAGAGTTGATTTCATTGCAAGAAGTTTTTTCTCATGGATTCACCTTTGAGATTGATACTATGAGAAGAGTTAACAATACGATCAAGTATGGCATCTGCGATGTCGTAAGATTCCGCTCCGCGGATGTTGTTATGTTTTGGGATGTGTGATTGGGTATTGTTCAGATTTTCTAAATCCTGATACTCCCTGTCCAGATTGTTTTCAAGGATATTTTTGACGCGATTGTATGAAGGAGCTCCTCCAAAGAGGCCTCTTGCACAAGCGTTGTTGAGTCTTTCAGATCCATACTGCCGATGTAGCTGGATTACCCCTATAGAACGCTTGTACCCAACCTCGGGGTACGCTGACTGACAGAGAATTTGCTCTACAAACATCACCACGCTTTCACCATGAGGTAAGGCCAACTTTTTAAAGTAGGCTGATGACCAGTCCTTGTAGGCCTGATGAGTGCTGGATAGATGCTCTTTATTGGTGATGTAAACTCCCTTTGAACGGCTCCGCTTATGCAAAGCAATGCGATCGGCACCGTAGTAAACTTCCACCAAATCAGCAGTATAATGGATCTGGGTGTGTTTGCCAATATAACGGTACGGTACACTATAGTACGATTTGTCGGCACTGAAGAAAACAGATCCCATCTTCTGAACCTTTGCTCGGCAATAGTTTTTTAGCTCATAAGGAGAGTCGCAAAGAGGTTTTAGCTCCTTTCTTTCGATACTCTGGAAGAGTTCTTTTCGAGAAGCTTCTTTTAACTTGAAGAGGTAATCATTAAACCCCAAAAGAAGTTGGCGTATGTGGCTGTTTTGTTCTTGCAGACTAAAAAACACCATCTCTCGCATGGGGTAATAAATGCGCTGGCAAACCAGTTTGACAGCGTTCTCAACTAGGGCCTTGTCTTGCGGACGGTAGGGCCGAGTTGGATTGATGGTGCATCTATAATGAAGAGCCAGGTCTTTTAGGCTCTTATTGATCTGTGGTTCGTACTTGCTGCTTCGGCTAACAGCCGATTTAAGGTTATCCGACACAATGGCTTTGGGGACACCTCCAATATAGTCTAGCGCTCCTGTTATACATCGGATCAGATCTTCTCTTTTTTGGCTTTTACAAGCCTGAACATATGTATACTGACTACAGGGAAGTATTGCCACAAACACCTCCACAGCACTCTTTTCGCCCGTCTGTTTATCGGTGATGTAAAGATGCTTCCCAGTAAAATCAATCATAAGTTGATCTCCTGCGCGATGATCTAAATTCATGGAGCCTCTAACCTGCTTGAACCTGCGATTAAAATGCTCACAGAATTAGGTATAACTATAGGGTTCAGGATCAGACCGCTCATATTCCAGATGATGATATTGAAGGGTAAAGCCTGGGGCATGTCGTGAGAGCTTTGTCCTCTCAAAGTAATGCATCAACCTATCAAAGCGATCATTTTTAATTGTCGTCTTTATTGGAAAGAACTCTCGCAAAGAAGCATCTTTCATCTCCAGAAGATCTTTCAACGGCATCTGGCTAGCTTTGAATAGATTCATGTATGCGTTTACCGCCTTACGACTTATGCCTAAGATGTTGGCAATGCTACAATTGCTCTCGCCATCAAGGTGAAGAGTAACTATTTGTTTTAGGTCCATAGGATCAAGTTTGTTGGCCATATCTCATGTTTTTACTGATATGACCAGTTATTGATCTCTTTGGGTGGCATCTTTCGAACCGAAATACTGGCACCAACGCCGAAATAAGTGGCGTCTTTCGAACCGAAATACTGGCGCCAAACTCCGAAATAAGTGGCGTCTTTCGAAACGGAAAAGTGGCTACCTTAGTCCGAAATCACTGGCACCCACCGACCGAAACAACTGGCAGCTTTTGAACCGAAATATCCAAATGCTTTAACAGCAATGAAACTCTGCGAATTAGAAAATCCGGATCAAATCACCTTTCAAGAGAATCTTCCTTTCCTTTATCCACAAATGTTCGACTTTTAACATCATTACCTTTTTGTAACTGACTTAGTCTCGATTTTAGCACCATTTCCTTTTCGAATTCATTTACTCCCTCATGAAACCCTTCAATGTAAAGATTGGCACTTTCTTTTGTACTCTTTTCAAATTTTGGCATTTTAATATCAGCAGCAGATAAGACATATCCATGATTGAATCCCAGTTTGAATCGAATTATTTCAGATTTATCCATGAGCTGTTTTAAAAAGTATCACGTGCATTTTTTTCAATGAATTGGTCTAGAGATTCCCTGTCATAGAGGATAATCTTTTTTCTTGGCTGACTGAACCTTATTTTTCCCTCACTTCTAAGTTCCCAAAGCGTTGTTTTGGATTTGATCCCAAGTAAGGCCATAGCTTCTTCTTCAAGAATCCATCTTTCTTTTTCAGGTTTCGATAACCTGGTAACCACATCCTCCATGAGTTTGTAAAAAGCCTCCGATTCAATAACGATTACATCCAAAAAGCACTTGTTTAGTGTGATGCCCCTAAAGATATATTTTTTTAAGAGAATACTTTCTGAATAGACCTAGCATACGCATTCGCATGATTGCCCAAGAATTTTTCCATGTCATTGCATTCGTCGTCAAAACAGATGTAGTCATAATTCGTCTTAAATCCTAGTTCTCCTTAGATGGTTTACAGGAATTTCAGAAGAGATTTGGGTGCAAATGGTGTGCAAAAGAAAAGGGTCTCAGACTGATGGCAGTCTAAAACCCTTATTCTTCTAGTGCGCCCACATGGGCTCGAACCATGGACCCTCTGATTATGAGTCAGATGCTCTAACCAGCTGAGCTATGGGCGCAAAAACCAGTCGATTGCACGCAATCTAGGTGATTTTGGAGGGCAAAGATAACCAGTTTTTATAATCATACGTAGTGCTTTGCGACAGAAGTAAAAATTTTCATGATTAAGTGACTTAATCTTACTTTCGTCGTCTATATCAACAAACAACAACCCATCATGAAACAAATCGCTCTATTTATTATGCTTGTGGCCTTTGCCCAGGTTTCTTTCGGTCAAGATGAAGCGAAAATGCTTGAGGCCCTGCAAGTAAAACCTTCCATTGAGGTGAAGCAGACTTCCACCAAATTCCAAAAGGAAAATCGTCCCGCATTCACGGCCTACATCAATGCCAATCCCGACGAAGTTGGCAAAGCATGGGAACAATATGTGCACGATAAATGTCAGTGTGACTTCAAAAAGAAAAAAGGAGTTTATTCAGCTGTGGCAATCAAACTTCCAGAGATTACCGTGGAGACCATTTCTCTTTTCAGTACCATTGAAGAAGATGAAAAAGGCGCTCGCTTAGACGTGTTCGTCGACCTCGGAGTTGCCTTCATGAATACCAAGAATAACCCCGAAGAATCAGCGAAGATGGAAGCCATGATCAGCCATTTCGTCCGAGGATTCTACGTAGGTTGGTACGACGAAGTACTCAAAGATCAACGCAAGTTGGCCGAGAAAACAACCAAAGAATATGAGAAGGTCCTGAAGGAAGGCGAAAAGCTTACCAAGGAGATTTCGAAAAATTCCGAGACCATCCAAAAGTCTGAAGCCGACATCACAAAAGCCGAAAAGGAAATCGTAGACCTTCAAGCCAAAATGGATGAGCTGCGAGGAACAATAGAACAATCGAAAAGCCAAATAATTAGCCTCGAAAAGCAAGTTGAAGACAATACAAAATTGGCGGCAAGTGAAAAGGCCAAGGTCGAAGCGCAAAGCCAAGTTGTTGAGCGACTCAAAGCCAATGCCGATGCAATTCGCACTGGAAAATAAGTTTATGATTAGTGTTTTGAAGTTGAAGTCCTGCCGGTGGTGGGACTTTTTCTTTGACCCATTTTGAGTACCAAGGATTTCGAACGAGCTACTAGCAATATCGACATTATCATCGCCGCATACCAAAGTCATTTACTACTTTTGCCTCCCTTTTGGCTCCGTAGTTCAACGGATAGAATAGAAGTTTCCTAAACTTTAGATCCAAGTTCGATTCTTGGCGGAGTCACCATTTTCCTGCAGGAGTAGTATGCTCCAAATGATCAGCCCTACGGGCAAACGTCTACCTGCCGTGCGCGAGAAAAAGTAGTTCAAAGCCCTGTCTGCCCACACCTCACTACTTTTTATTCCGCAGTCCGTGAGACCGGTACAAAAGTGCCTTGATGCTTCTCCTACCTAACCACCGAAATATGCCCTTTCTTCACCACCTTCTCCGCATTGCAAGCACTGGCATATACCAAGCTGTAAGTGTACAATCCATTCGGGACATAATGATCACTGCCCTGGTAAGAACCATCCCATACAGCATGCGAGTCCTCTGAGTCAAATACGGGGTCGCCCCATCGATTAAATACGGTGAATCGGAAATAACGGGTGTCGTCTCCCACTGGTGCAAAGAAATCATTCACCCCGTCGTTGTTGGGTGTAAAGGCATTCGGAATGTACAAGGTCGCATCGTGCGCAATATGCGTCAAGTGAATAACCCCCTCTTGCATACAGCCTTGGTTGTCGACAAACATAAAGCAGTAGTCTCCTGGCTCAGTGACGTCTATGCTTTGCTCAGTCTGACCATCACACCATTCATACGTATCGCTTGAATAGGGAATATCTATCATCGTATGCGTCCCTTCACAGGCTACCATGTCGAGTACTTGCTGCCATTCCGGAACCACATTTACTTCAATAGCACCCACACCTGTGCAGTTGTTGGTGGTGACCGTCAGGCCATAGATTCCAGGCTCTGTGACGTAAATCGATTGCGTATCCTCTCCAGTCGACCAAGCGTAAATAGCGTCGTCGTTTGAGTCCGGACCAACCAATGTAGCACCTTCTTCCATCGGACATAATGATACATCCGGAGGAAGCGCCAAGTCGATATAATCAATGACTGTCACGTCCAGTTCGTACTCAAATTGTTGGTTGCAAACTGGTTCGGTGAGTACAAGAACTATGGTATAGGTTCCCGGTTCGTCATACGCGTATGTGTCGGGCAAAATCTCAAATGTTGTGCCGTCTCCCATATCCCAAAATCCAGTTACACCATCGCCTGTGCTGATGTTGTTGATTTGGATGGTCTTCAATTCGCAATCGTCGATCTGGAATGCTTCAAATTCGGGATTTACTTCCGGAGCGGGCGTTACGATAACCTCCATTTCAGTCGAACTCTCGCCGTCGCATCCATCACCGCCGATAGCCGATAATGTGACCGTGTAGTTGCCTGCTTCTTCGAAGATATGCGTCACATTTGCTCCTGATACGGGCGCGCTGCCGTCTCCAAAGTCCCAGGTAAATTGCTGACCGGTTCCTCCGCTGAAAAAGTCAATTTCCAGTGGTGCACAACCTTCTCCATCAGCGTTGCCTATGACTGCAACGACTTCATCGAAAATGGTAATTTCATATTCAACGAGCTCGTCCGCTTCACATCCCGCGTCAATAGCTTGCAGAGATACCGTATAAGTTCCTGGCTCATCGTAGTTGTAGTCGACATCATAATCGTCCAAGATCGTGCCGTCTCCCATACTCCAGAGATAATCGAAGTAGTCAATTCCTGTTTGATTCGTGCACATGATGCCCATGGTGGCACAGTCAATTTCCCAGGTGAACTCTGGAATGATGTCCTGTGGTTGGGAAATCTGGACTTCAAAATTCGACGTATCGGCCAAGTTGCAGCTCAAGGAATCGGATACGATCAAACTTACATTGTACAATCCTGGCTCGTCATAAATGTGAACGGGGGTCTCTTCTGTACTCGTTGTCCCATCGCCAAAATCCCACAAATATTGATCGCCAACACTGTAGTTCTCAAATACGATTTCGTATGGAGCACACCCCACCAAGCTATTTGCCGATATGGCAGAGTTAACACCACTTACATCGAAGTCTATCTTAAATACACCTATGTCCCACCATGTATCTTGTTCAGGTGCCCAAGCGTCATCCGTCGTTCCAAATCCGCCTCCAGAACATACGCCTTGGTATACCGTTCCATTTTTATCGAATCGACTGGTACCTCCATCTACGTGATCACCCGTATACATCGTTCCGAATTCGAGGTTCTCCATGTTTTCATTGAGTACGGCTAAATAAAATCCGCCCTCACCTTGTCCATAAAGCGCATCCCCTGTCAATGGCAAATCTCCCCAGCTGGCTCCGTGCGAACTGATATAAATATTGTTGCAGTGATCGACCAAAAAGGCAATAGGAACAAAATCAAATCCCGCGTCATTTCCTCCGCCTGTACCTATTTGGGTAGAGAGCATCAAGGTTGACAAGTCGGCGCTTAATTTACTGATAAACTGACGGCTGTCGGGGTTGTTGTAGACGTCTCCGACAATTGGAATATCCGTTCCCCCTTGTCCGTAAACGAAGATGTTTTCATCACTATCGAGATCTACAAAGAAGATCTGATCTTGCACGTCGGTTCCAAAGAATGTCGATGCAATCATGGAAGAAGCACTCGAATTTAAGACAGTCACAAAACCATCGTATTCCGAGTCGTCCCAAAGACCGCCACCACCAAGAAAATTCGTCTGATACGAGCCTGCTGATATCGGAAAGTCATCTGCTCCTGCCGTACCCACAACGACTAAATTACCAGAATTGGTTGTCCGCACACCATAGCCCGCATCGTTTTGATCACTGCCGATATATGTACTTGCTTCAATATTTGTCAGCAGTGCATTCATACGAATAACCACTGCATCTTGTCCACCGCCCAGACTGTTTTGATACGCCCCTGGTGAAGTTGGATAATCATCCGAAGAGGAGAAAGAGGCCAACACTGGCTTCTCGTTTTGATCAAGCGTAATCTCGCCTCTATAGGTATCTCCGTAATTAACAGCCATGGCATTTCGACCATCGTCCATCGAACCTCCTATGAAGGTAGAGCCGATCAAGGAAGTACCATCTGCAGAAAACTTCGAAAGGGTGATGTCGGCCATTCCATTGTGGCTCTCGTCATACGCACCAGCAGTTGTCGGGAAGTCGGCCGCGGTTGTCGAGCCGTAGACATAAAGTTCTTGCTGACCAGAGCATACAAGACTATGCGGATTGTCTCCTTCACCACCTCCTAAGTAAGAAGCCCAAATCAAGTCTGTTCCATCGGCAGTTAGGTGACTTAATGCCATATCCGTACCCCAGCCTCCACCGCTGTTAAATGCTGCCTGGAATGCACCTGGGGTAGTTGGATAACCAACACCAAATGAAATAGCACCTGTGTAGATGTCTCCTTGTAAATCGAAGGTGGCCGTATGTCCATAATTGTCTTCGCCTACCGTACCTGAAAGAGTAGCTGCGATTAATTCTGGATCAATGATAAGGGCATAGTCGGTATTGTAGCCTTCGGCAAATGAAAAGCCGATTTGGCCATCCACCATGTTGTAAGCGCAAGCAACTTCGTGCAATTTACCATTGATAAGCTGGTAAGCATAAGGTGCCGCTTCTTTGAATTCGCCTATCGTGGTGCTAAGTACCAAAGCCCCATCTTGAATTTCAATGTTATCAAGTCCGTCAAAAGACAAACGAATAGCTTGATCATTTGCCCCTGGGCTAACAATAAAATCATATTTGAAATTGGCCCCGCGATTGTAACATCTTAGATCTATGCCATCGTAAAGCTCATTGTACTTCACGGCTTCGAAAACACCAACATTTGATGCCCATGATGTAGGATCGTTGCCTAAAAAATAATTATAGTAATGTTTTTGAATTTTTTCCCCTTCGATTTCCGAAAGCTGAGCGCCTACGAAATTCATTTTCCATGCGTGCCCTCGGATGGTAAACGCTTCCTGCTCCTCGCGTGACCAATTGGAGTACTCATGAACTGCCGCCCTGTCTTCAGGATGGCAAAAGGTATAAGAGATACAATTGTCTTCTAGAAAAATGGCGCCACCGCCATAGGATACGCGGTATAGCACGTTGTCATTCCACTGTCCTTTATTCTGGACATATTCTAATTTCAATCGGTCGTGGGCGATACTTCCCGTACTGAATAAGGCCAGTAGGAGGAAGAAAATGAGTTTCTTGGCTTCCATTGCAGATGGTGCTTTTTGTGTTAAGTACAAGCCGCTTGCGCGCCTGTACTTTATGAGACGCGCGAAAATCGCCAAACGTTGCATGGGAAGTGTTAAATCCAACTTGAAAATCTGTGGGAATTGAAAAAGCCGGCCCCTAAATGCATAGGAACCGGCTCATCTTATTGGTTTTTACTTCTTTAAATCGGACAATCTGTGCCAAACACGGCCAAGAATGATAGCAAGTCTTGGGTGTCGACTATATCATCGCCATTCAAGTCTGCCGCACAACTAGAAGAGCAGCCATACTGACCAAGCAAGAATAGAAGATCCAATGTGTCTATCGTGCCATCAAAATTGAAGTCACCTAAACACGAACATGGTGCGTAGGTACAAGAACCATCATCAGTAACTGCAGTTGGTTCATAGTTGCAAGCTGAAATGTCAGTACATCCTACACACGTTGAATTGATTGAGAACGGAGTAGAACCAGGAGCTCCACCCGAAACAGAACCTCCGTCGACGCCTGACAAAGTCCAGCTTACTTCAGAATCGAAGGCTCCACCGCCAACGAAAATGGAGTAGCAACCGTCGGACAGACATAAGTCGTCAATTCCATTGAATCCACTTGCCAACGAGCCAGTAGCGACTGTAGCACCGCTCTCGTCAGTGATGACATATGCCGTTGAATCCCAACCATCACCAAATCCATCTGACATGGCCATGCTCACACAATTTTCGTAGCAGCATGATCCGTCATCTGTGGTCGCCCAGTTATCAAAGTTGCATGCGCTTTCATCCGCGCAACCACCACAGATTGAATTCAGAGAAAAGGCCGAAGTACTAGGAGCACCTCCTGAAATTGATCCAGCATCAACACCATTCAAGGTCCAACCTATCTCGGAATCAAATGAACCTCCACTCACAGAAATAGAGTAGCAGCCGTCAGCAAGACAAATCATATCCTGTCCTTCCGATCCACCGGCTAGTCCACCTGATATCACAGGAATTCCATCTATATCGAAAACCGTATAGAGTGCACCATTCCAGCCGTCGCCGAATGTATCGGTCATATCGATTGTCAAACAGTTTTGGTAACAACAAGTACCGTCATCGACTGTCCACACATTGTTGTAGTTGCATGCAGCAATATCGGTACATCCTTCACACACGGAGTTGATAGAGAAATTGCCCGCGTATGGAGCGCCGCCAGAAATCGGTCCGCCATCCACTCCAGAAAGGGTCCATCCCACTTCCGTCTGGAAAGCTCCACCATCAACGGTCATAAAGTAACAGCCATCAGCCAGACATTCAACATTCTGACCAATTGATCCATCGCTCAAGGTTCCGGTTACCACAGTAGTTCCGTCCTGGTCGATTATGCTGTAAACATTGCCATTCCAACCATCGCCGAAACCATCAGTCATATCGAAAGTCAGGCAATTTTCATAACAACATGATCCGTCTGAATAACTAGCGGTTGAATCAAAGTTACAAGCACTAGGATCCAGGCAGCCGCACGTTCCTGTTGGATAGAGGAAATTTGAGACCAATAAATAACCAGCTCCACAACATCCGTCGGTAGATTCAATACCAAATCCGATGAGGTCGCCAGCATTTGCAAAAAATGATACGCTACCGGCTTGAGAATTTCCATCAAGTGTTGTGGTAAGATCTACTTTGACCCCGTTCACGTAATACGCAATGTCGTATGCTGGACCATCCAGCGTGTAAAATTGCCAATCGAAACTAAAGTTTCCAGTGAACGCGGCAGTTGTAGACACTTGTGTCTGATTGTTAATCGACGCATCTGGATCGTTGTTGTTTCCGGAGATGAAGATTGATCCGGCAGACAGTTGCGCGAAGCCATTGCTGCCATTGTTGTCAATACTCCAAACGTTCACACCGTACACGTTGAGAAAATCGGCCCCATTTCCACTAGGATCTGTACATGGACCGCCTTCTGCACAGGCAGAATCGTATTGGCAGGACCCGCTGTCACAAGTGGCCAAAGGATCAAAATTGCAAGCAGCTGTGTCAGTACATCCAGGGAAGGAGCACGTATTGTTGTCTAAAACTGCCGACGCGTCAAAATTACATGCCAATGGATTTGTACATCCTTCTGTACAAACCGAACCACCCACATTAACCAAGGTAGCCACAGAATACAATCCAGAACTGTGAGTCCCAGAATTAACTAAAGTGCCCGTAGCGTCGTATAGTAGCCACTCACCACCGTTCCAACTGTCACCAAATGAATCGAACATTTGGATTTGATAGCATCCATTTGTTAAGCACAAATCGGTAGTTGAAGGTCCACCGCCGTTGCCATAGTTGATGCCAAATGCAT
>JADFAK010000096.1 GCA_015665315.1 Flavobacteriales bacterium
TTCAATTTGAATTTGCCTCTTTCGGGCTGTGAGAATCGCTCTTCGGCGACTCCTTGTTTTAGAATTTCGTGAATGAGAATACGCAATTGTGCATCGTTCACGTGCATGGCCGAGGCCACTTGTTTGTAGTTTAAAGCTTGTCCGGGACTAGCCTCAAAAACTTGAAAAATCTCTTTGCGCAAATTACGCTTAGCGTGAGTTTTCTTTGATTTCTTTTTACTCATAAAATTGTTAAAATAAAGGGGATGAATCCCCAAGACCAGAGATCTCTGGTACATTGATCGAATCGATCAGAAGATGGTATTCTATTGCAGTAGTTGCAATTCAATTCTCGGCAAAGATCGGCTTTTTTAATGACTTGGTGTTAAGACGAAGTTAAAAGACAGGGGATTAAGGGATTCAAGCAGCCTCTCAGTCACACAATTAGTGGTATCTTTCAAGCATAACGTTGAACCAAAATCACATGCAGATGAGAAAATATGCTTTTATCCTTCTGTTCATAGCGGCCCATCTTTCAGCCAAATCCGATCAGCAAGTTGCGGGCGATTGCTTTGACCCGATCATCCCCGAATACTTGCTAGATGAAATTAGCGTCAACAGCCTACAATATTTCGATTTTCCATACCTAGACACAAGCACTGAACCTGGTGTCATTCATGTTTCATACGACTTTGACGAGACAAGCAGCCAAGACCAGATGGTCCTTACCGTGACAATAAACAACGATATCGGAGAAATCGTATACGAGGAGATCATGGACGAATCCGGTATTTATGAATTCGAGTTTCCTGTCGTTTTCGGCGATCTGGTGACCGTTTCATCAAGTATTGGTGAGTTCGAGGCTTCTGCGGTGATTTACAATTGCTCCTCGGATGAATCTGTATTTGATGGGTATATCGGCAATGGCGGAATTCTGTGGCAGGGAGTAGCAGATTGTCCTTATACTCCATTTCTAGGATCGTGGGAAATATGCGCTGGTCCCGAAGGTTCGTTTTCTATTCTAGACAGTTTTGAAACGACATTTTCACCAAGTGATTTTGGAGTTTATACCTTGTGTTTTACTTCTGCCTGCACAGGTACAGTTTATAGTTTCGATTTTAATTTTAATATATGGGGATGCACAGACGAACTAGCGTGCAACTACGACTCAAACGTAGAGCCCGAATTTGACAATGGATCGTGTTACTACGATTGTGATGGTTGTTTCGTGGGTAACGTGTCCTCCTTTTTTATCCCCGACAATCAAGAACAATGTTATCAGCAAACAATTACCGTTGAGGCCGATGCTGATGCCATTATTGACTCCGCCGACGATATTCAAGGGTTTCTGGTTAAAATGGAGCATTCCTTTATTGGAGATCTCGTTATTACATTTATTTGCCCCAATGGGCAGAGTCTTGTTGTCCATGAGCAAGGAGGTAGTGGGATATTTGCCGGCGAACCAATCGACGACGATGGAGACCCTTTAAATGTGGGAGTATGTTATGAATATTGGTGGACCCCTGATGCTGAATGGGGAACTTGGGCAGCAGAAGGGGAATCGGCTACCCCATTAATCGAAGGAGAATACACGAGTTCAAATCCTTGGAGCGACTTGTACGGTTGTCCAGTCAATGGCGATTGGCAACTTGAAATCTGTGATATGTGGGCATCAGACAATGGCTATCTCTGTTTGTGGGGTATGACTTTCGACGGCTCATTGAATTTCCCCGATTGTGTGCAAGGATTTCAAAGCGGTTGTATGGATCCACTGGCCTGCAATTTCAATGAAAATGCTGAAATTGACGATGCTACATGCAACTACACACAATGTATAAACATTGAACACAACTCAACGATAACCGAATATTGCGACTCCACACATGTGGTTTTGTCGTTCGCCCAATTGGAACCAGAATGGGCGGAGTTTACCTTGGAAATTCCAGGAGACGAATTCACGATTGAAGTAGACGATGTAGTCGATTTTTGGATGTTCGATGATGGGAATTATTCCATTCAAATCCACACAACTCTCTCCGAAAACCAGCTTGCAGAGGAAATCGAAACAATCGAACAATTCACAGTCTCCTCTACTCCGGACACACCGCTACTTGTAATTGGTGATGAGTCGGTAACATGTGAAAACTGCATTCCATTTAATCCGCATTGGTATTTCAACGGCGATTACTCGGGACAAGGACCTTCGTTTGGCATTACGATACCCGGAGTATTATATGCCTGTATTTCCCACGATGAAGAACCATTTTGTGAGGTGTGCAGCGAGGTGGCTATCCTAACCGTGGGGGTTGAAGAATTGGGCCATGATATTCCCCAACTCTTGAACAACGGATCTCCAAATCCCCAATTCATAGCTGTCCAACAGGGAAACATTTCTGTTTACAATGCAAGCGGACAATTGATCTGGACCGAATTCCTTCATCAAGGCGAGCAACTCAATTTTGAGAAATACGCGACCGGTCTGTACGTACTGAAATTCAACGAATTCGCTATCCGCATGGAAATAATTCGCTGAATTGGACTAACCCAATCTACAAGCGTGTAAGTCTGACCCAGAATTGCCAGAATATTTCATTCAAATTGATTGGTTTGACTTTCTTTGCAAAGCGTATTGTGATCGTTATCTTGAACGATGATTACATTGCCCTGGACTTTGTCTAAACCGAAGAACTAACATTATGTTTCTCAAACAACTAATTCTGAATTTCATCATTCTGTTTTGCTTGCCTATTTTGGCGCAGGCTCAACTTTCCGAAAATGACAAACTTCGCTATGTGGAGGTCTCCATTGCTTCTGTGAACTCATTCAACGAGTCGCTCAGCATTCTCACCGCGGCCTCGGAATCGGAGTTCGACGGTCTGTTCAAGCGGACTGTTGAAAGCAGTACCAGTTCAATTTCTAAATCGGCCGACATCCATTCCGACCTCACAATTGACGGTATGGTTCAGCGAAATCAGAAAATGATTTCGCCTCGTTACTACTTTGAGATTTACAATAAATTCTTTCAACGCAACCCTGATGCCGAGCTTAATCTGCGCTACTTGAATTGGCAACTAATGATTGAAGAGGACACTACGTCCAATGAATTCACAGGGAAAGCTCGAGTTCTTACTTCGTACAATGGTGTTGTAAAAGACGGACAATCGCTTGCAACTATCGTTTTGGAGTTTGACCTCGTCTACGGCGAATCAAGCAAAGGGATTACGTGTGAAATTGTATCTCTCAATAACACGAATGCCTTCATGATAGACAATTTTACCGACGAGTTTAGTCAGGAATACATACGTCAAATTGAATCAGACGAAAATGCAAATCCCGACTTCCAGGCTCTCTTGTCTCCTATCGTCGAGAACAATTGTTCGTATTACAATCGAGCCATTAGCAATCACGTTCAACGGGCCGATTCGCTTTTTGAGGCCAAGAATTATGAGGAGTCAAAAATCATATTAGATCAAGCCACGGAGATCAACAAAAACTACCTAGCAAGACATAAATTCTACCGCACCCAGCGCGATAATATTGATGAGTTACTATCGAATATTGAGAAGGCGGAAGCACTTGAGCAGAAGAAACGCTTTGATCATTTGCAATTGCGGCTTATCACAGCGAAAGAACTCGCTACAAACGGAGAGGTTTCTGATGCTCTGTTGGTGTTAGACGAATTGATCGCCCAGAAGCATGAACTAGCAGAAACAACTCAACTCAAACAAGAATGGGGTGATCTTCAATCGCTCATGGACCGCGTCAAGGAAGAACTCGAGCAAGGTACTCGTCTGTGGGCCTTAGAAGAATTTATCAATGAATCAACCATCCCACATATTCGAGATTATTTCAAAGGTCTTGACTTGTACGAAAACGTTACTGGTGAGCAAATCCAACGAAGTCATATGCTCGACGAGGGCCAAAAAGCCCTGTCTGCGAGCATCGCCAAGAACAAAGACTATATCCCATCTTACGTTCTGCGCATTGCCGTGAATAAGGCAATAATTTCGCTAAACCCAACCGACAAAACACCTTTTGTAGATCAGATTTACGAGGACTATGAAAAGATTTGTTCTTCGAGCGAGCATCGAGTGGCATATACGCAAGAAGCTTTTAGCTATTACGAGGAAGAAGAAATGCACGACAAGGCCGTAGATATGTTGGCTGCCTGCTGGAATATGACCCGGATAGATCTTGAGGGAATGGACCAAATCGCTATGCTTTTATCCGAGCAATACGCCTTTGATGGTAAGGAGAACTATGCCAAGAAAATATTATCTGAATTGGTGGGAGCCGATGAAACACTGCGAAAGGATCCTGAATTTTGGGAAGCTCGTTTGAAAACAGAGTTAATCATTGGTACCAAGGAGAGCAAGCAAGAGATTATTGCTGATTTTAGATCACAATTTGACCCAGTTAAAATCTCGGCCACCTACAGCAATCTACATGATTTCTTCAACGCTGAAGGCGATCAAGCCCTTGCCGATAATCGGTACGCCGATGCTTTGAAATTCTACAAGGCCAACCAACTTATCGAGCCGACTCTTCAAGACGACCTAAATTTGGGTCGAACAGCCAACGCTATGGGTCAATACAATTATGCGGAGAAGATCTATTTTTCTTCCTTAGAAAGGCATCCAGAATCGGATGAATTGTATTTGGCAAAATCGGACAACCTACTGGATGCAGGGCAGGGTGGTTATGACTTGTTAAAACTTGAGGGCTTAGCATACACCCCGTCGGCGGGCATAGCCGAAAACTTAACCTTTCTCAGGGCTGCCTCAGTTTTGGACAAGAAAAAAGCCAAATCACATTTGAAACACATCAAAACTACTTTTGGCGATTTGAAAAACGAACAAATCTACGCCAAGCATTTGTACCAATGGTATGCCAAAAGAAACTTTGACAAGGCGACCAAGTTCCTCGAAAAATACACAGGCCGCACACGTACTGGAAAAGCATATTTCGAACTGGCCTGCTGGTATATGGGATTCAATCCTTGTTACGAACGTGATTTTCAAATGACGAAACAAGCACTCAAAAACAAGTCTACGGCCATCAAAAATTTCAAAGAAGCTGCAGAGGTGAATAAACCCGTGTCAGAATGGATGTTGAACAGGTATTTGGCGAATATTTATTTTCAAGAACAAGATTTTAAGAGATCGGAAAAGTACTTTGAACTAGCCCTCGAATCGAATCAAGAAGACATCGAATCGTGCATGAAGAAAGCATTAGGACACTTCTATTCCGATGATTATGACGAGTGTATCTCAACACTTGCCGATATTTCCCTACTCGACTTTGTGGAATTTTGCCGACAAGATGAAAACAATGGCAAAGAGCTTCTTGGTGTGCGTATATTGATGCACGTGGGTGCAGATTACCTCACCCAAGAGGACACGCAACGCAGCACCAAAGAAATTGAAGAATACCGTAAGATGAGCGAAGACAATACCGATTCCACTACCGGATCTGCGGTTCCTCTTTCTATTGCTAATGTTGCCTATTGGTATATTCTCAAGAAAGATGAGGCCAAAGATGAAAATGAAGCACTCAAAACTTTATTATTGGCCCAGCTCCCTGAAAAATGGTTGAATTTGGACCTCTTCGAAAAAACTGAAGTGTACAAAGCCTTGCAAAAGAACTCGAACTTTAAACAAGCCTGGAAAGCGCGATAATCACGCCCTATTTTCGTCCGCGACAATCATTCATCACTTTGCGTCTCTCTTTACTAAGTGCTTTGAGAGCGGCTTTGAAATCGGTGTTGGCCTGCTTCATGCTGAGCACTATTTCATCCGACATATAGTCCTTTATAAATAGCTGCAAAGGCACGGTGTCACAGCTGGATTTGGCCTTGGCCATCAGACCCTTATACTTCTCTAGGATACTCTCCGGCGTTTCATCTTTTTTATCTGAATTTTCAATACGCTCAATCCTCCGCTGCTGTACTTCCCTGAATTTCGCCAAATTAGTGCTGTCCATTGCGCTGGTCTCGGCCGTGTCCTTTTTCGATGCTTCAACAATGATCTCTGCAGTTTTAGCATCTTTGATTTCTAAACTCAGTTCTTGCAGCTTTTCTATGGCCTCATCATTTTGTGCTTCGCGTGAATTGCCTGAAGGCCAAAAAATGAATGCGATGATCACTGCAACAACTATCAATACTATAGGAAGAATTTTTTTCATGGACTAAACTCGTTTATAAATCAGGTCTCCAGGTGAATTTTTTACTATACCCTCAACGCTGTGTTTGGTCACAATAAAGGTCGATGTGTAGAGCAATACAATCATGACCAGGACCCACGGATCAAAAATATTCAACTCCATCTGAGCAATTTCATCGTCGTAGTTAAGCAAGCCCAAAATCCAACTGGTAAATCCGGAATAATTTATAATGAGCATCGCCGCGATGGCCATACCCAAGGAGGCAGAAAGCAAGGTCAGCACAATCCGCAAGTAGGCCTTGACCAAAAACGACTTCGTGATACCAAAAGCCCTAAACGTTCCAAGATTGTCCTTGATGTGGTCGAGATGACTACTTACGAGATTATAAATGAATATAATAACAGCGACAAGCGCAAATAGCAATAGTAGTCCGCCCAAAACTCCGGTCAATACCGACACCAAATTGAAGTTTTCCAGTGACTCAATTTTATTCAAATCCATCTCCACCTCAACACTTTGAATTAAATCTGAAAAAGGCCGAATGCTGTCTATTTCCGAAAAGCCCAAGCTGAACCAGTGGTATTGCTCGTTAAAAGCCTTTTTTGCAAATAAGCCTTGTTCTTCTGCCTTGGACTTGATAAAAACATACTCCGTAGCCATGCGAGGTTTCTCACCCCTGAACACCGTAAATAACAGGTCCTTAAAGATATCTCTTCTCAATCCAATTCCAGCTGGCTCAGCCAAGCCAATTCGAACTCTTGAGTTGTGAGAGATCAGTTCAGATTTCAAGGGTGTAACGTCTATTGACGCAAAATAATCCCCGTAATCTGAATTGTGTAAGTCTTGCTTGAGTCGTTGAATGCTCTCTTTGGTAGTAAACTCTGAGCTCGTCCAAATGACCATCGAATCAACAGGAGTGCTCATTTGAATCTTAGTGGTACTCAAGTCATAGGTAATGGACCAATGAAATGAATTACTACATATAAAGGAAGCCTTCCCTGGCAGTTTCTTTACTACGGCGATAACATTCATCACCGGACTAATTACATCGCCTTTTCTCACCGCTATTTGGCGTGGCTGGGCTTCTCCAAATAGATTCTTGTAGACCGATTCAGTGATAATGATTCCAGATCGCCACATACGTTCATCTGAGCGATAATCCTTACCGTCGGAATTCCGAAAATCCAATACTATTTGCTCATCCACCAGGACCCTTCCTAGTAAAGCACTGTCAAGTGTAGGATTAACGGTACGGCCAATGACAAACTCTTGATCGCGTTCACTTCCAAAAAAGTACATGCTAAACCGATAGAATCCGGCACATTCTGCCAACCTACAGCGCTCGACTTCCCGCCAGGTCTCAAGCGAATCCACAATCTGCACATAGCGTCCCTGCATATCGGTTGTCACTGGGATGTCAATCCAATTGACATAGGGGTCGTTCATCTTATCCTCAAGGTAATCGAGGCCCGAGCTTGCTGCAATTACACCGAATAGCGCGAAAAAGACAAAACTGGGTAAGATAAGTTTCTTAGATAGTCCACCGTGAATCAGGGCCTTGAGCTCATTCTTATAAAATAACTTTTCACTTTCCGATTGCCCCATTTCTTATCTGATCTAATGAACTAATACTGAATTAGGGTTGCCATTTTCCCCAGGTTGCATTTCGATAATGATATCACCAAAACGTTGGGCCAATCTGGCATCGTGAGAAACAACTACTGCTGTCTTTTGGGAGGTTTTAATCTTGTTCTTCAAGATTTCAAACAAACGGATGGCATTCCCTTCATCCAAGTTTCCCGTAGGCTCATCCCCAAACAACACAGAAAAGCGGGTACTGAATGCACGAACGAATGCGATTCGTTGTTTTTGTCCGCCTGAAGCTTCCACAACTTTTTTGTCAAAAAGAGCTTCGGGTAAATCAACTTCTCTCATGGTATCAAGCACCTTTTCCTTCGCCTCATCAGGTGTCATTCCCTCCATCAACAAGTTGAAACACATGTTTTCTCCAATGCTGAAATTTGGCATCAAGTTGGTCGACTGAAAAACAAAACTGAGGTGTTCTTTTCGAATCGCCGATATTTCTTGATCTGAACGATCCCATACTCCCAATAAATCCAATGCCTCTCCCTGTTCTGACCGCAACTCGTAATTGCCTTCACTTTTATTCAAGCAGGAATCTGTCATCAACCCGAGAAACTCAAGTAATGTGCTTTTTCCAATACCCGAAGGCCCCAAAAGGAAGACCAATTTACCACGTGGTATTTCCACTTTTTCTACATGGAGTACCGGCTTGTCCTGGGAATACCCCAAATACAGGTTGTTAAGACTCAGAATTGATTCAGACATAGTGGCTAGTACAAGAATTCAAATGGAATCCAATAGAATTTCTTTCGATTTTCACCTTCTCCCGCAGGATAGTATGAAAATCTATAACCGTTTTGAACTCCTTCCCAAAACTGAACTTTCTTTTGGAGTTCATTGAGGTATTGGTTGACTTGTTTTGGTGTTAAATCATCAATTCCGTTGAGGGTAACATTCATTAAAACATCTGATTCCTTTCCTAAACTCACACCTTGCTCTTTCAGACCGATCATTTTATTTCTGATCTCGTCAACTGTAACGTTGTCTCTCACTTTGTCCAAGTCCATATTCAGAACACTTGTAGCGATGTCCTCCCACAGATTTTTAATAGCCATCTTCTTCGTCTCAGTATCAGCCGCGTCAAATGCGGAGGTGATACCTTCGAATTGTTTGTTGATGTCATACACTTTGTCTTCCGACAAGAAAAGCACTGTCTTCCACATATCGTATTCTGCAGAAGGCAATTTTTTAGGCGCGTACCCATGCCAATACAATTGCACACGTTCGGTAGAAAGTATGGCGATCTCTTCTGCGGTTAGTCCGCTTTGACTGAGAATGTGCGCTGTATTTCCAAAAGCAGAAGTCATGGAACTCAGTTCTGAATTATCCATGTAGAGTCTTTTAATCACCTCAATTTCGGCCTTCGCTTTATCTCTTGCGTCAAGAATTGAACGAGAAATTTCTTTCGAAAAGGTTTTGGTATCCAAAGCAATCACACCATTGGAGAGGTTTTTACCATCGGGCCAAATGGCTCGCATGATTGTCACGGCATTATCTTCCATGCCAATCTCGGGCTTGTCTTTGTACGAAACAATTTTTGGAGAGCTTGGAGGTGAGAATTCTGCGTAAAAATCTTTCTCTCTTACCTCATCATACATTTTCCTTGATGCGTTGAGCATCATATTTCGCGCATCACGTATGAAAAGGGAATCGGTATCCATCCCATCACGGTAGCACTGAACAGCTAAGTAGTTCACCGAGTATTTCGATAAGGCAGCCCAAATATCTCTTTGTCGTGGCACCATGTCTGGCTTAGACTCAATGCATAAATCCTCACGATCGAAATCGTCTTGAAGATCGGGACGATTGCCTAAGTGAACAATGACGTTAGTCTGGTTTTCATTCAACTTGCATTTATCCAAGGCTGTTTTCAAGCCATAAAACGAAGCTTCATAATCATCACGTGGTCCTGTAGCGACAAATGAGGCCTTGCTCATCATTTGATCCACAAATTCATCGTCTTCCATGCAAGGGATGATTGTGTTTACTGCATCCTCATCTGGCTCATCGCAATTGGCGTCGGAATAGCCAACAAATCCCCATTTAATATCGGGTCGCTCTTCCAACTTGGTATTCTTGTTGACTTCCTCCATGATTTTCACGATTTCATCCACATAGGGCTTCATTCGCTTTCCCGAAGTTTCAACTACAAATACGATGTTGGTATAAGTCAAACTAGTTTCTCGCTGCTTAAATTTCTTCTCTGCACGGGCCAAACGTTGGTCGGTAACTCCTTTCATCAAATCTGTGTTACCAACATTGAGCTTACCCACAACTCCACACTCATAAGCCGATTCGGTTATGTTGTAAAGTGGAAATCGCGGTAACATACCCTCGTAGCGAATGTGCATGACGGTATCGGAAATTCTGTCTTTGTGGATCAGGTCACTGATCGAGGCATTTGCTACGTCGCGGGCTATGAGACATTCAACTAAATCGCCTCCCATATAGCGAGTAACCTCTGAATATTCATTGAATACCTGCGCCAATAGCTCTTCCTTCGACTCTCGCTCTTGCACCGCCTTTTCTTCAAAATTGGGCTCTAGAGCCAAGGCTGTTTCCCAAAGTTTTGTTCGATCCTCATTTACCCAACCCACCAATTGTTCGTTGCTGGTCAAACGATAATGATCACTTACTAAAAACCGTCCGTTGGCTGCGTCGTATTTAAACACAAACAATACATTGTAGAGGTGTCCTTCTTCAATAGGTTCTTTCGACGTTGGCGAACTATAGATCTTGTAGACATCTTTGGTGTCCTTGATGCTACCTTTTACCAATTTGGCGTACTCATCGGTATTTACGATGAAAGCTTTAATGTCAATCTTGTTCTTTCTCTCTTGAAGCGGATACTCCCACAGCAACAGATTTTGCTTGTGAATCCAGCCAATCTCAACATTCTCAGATGCTTCGGCGCTGTTGGCTGAATACACGTTGAGGTAGGCTCCTTTTTCATCTGCCACATAAAGGGCTGTTCCCATTGGAAGCTTGGTGTCCAAGGTAGCCGCGTCAGGTGAAGCTTCCTTTTTTACTGGAACGCCTTCGCTATCCGTAAAAACTTTCCATTTCCACCCTTTATCAGCCTTCTCCTTTTTGAACTTTACTTCATGGTAGTCATTCCCAAACTCACCGTCTAGCGATCGCTTGTCGACGTCAAAAGTGGCATGATTCCAATCTACTCGGTCTTTCCAAAATTCAACCTGGCTACTAGCCGGCATACATAGAAAAGCCACCGCCGTGAGGCATACTATTTTCGATAACAAATTCATTTCCAAAATTTTAAAATACAATACCTACGTGAACTCCAAATCTCGATACTCCTACTTGATCACTAAATGAGTTCATAAACGTGATCGACTCATCATCAACAGGCAACTTGCCGTCAAAACTCAAATTATCATATTGAAGGGGCGCTAGCGCAAATCGCGCGTCCAGTCCAATCTCGAAAGCTTTTTTACTTTTTAGGGTTTTGTGATAGGTGGGGTTGATCGTCAACAGAAATGCTGGAGGTTGAGTTCCAACTCCAGATCTTGACTGAGAACCTCCGCAATGTACAAGTTCATCCCGACTTGCGCTTTCCGGGCGGAACTGGGGTACATTCAATTCGTTCCCAGCAGTGCCTTCTTCGGCATAAAAGTCGTCGATATCCCATGTTTCTGTACAAGAAAACTCAATGTTGCTCGAGGAGAACAAACTCATTTCATAGGCTGTTCCCACGTTGATAAATAAGGCTTTGGATCTTTTTTCATAATACTTCCAGCTCAAGCCAACCGTTGGCATAAACTTAACCATGCTCACCGTTTCACTGAAATCGGTGATAATTCCATTTTTCGGAATGTCATAACCAGCCCAATCGTCCATAATCTCCGAAGTCGACCATTCAATCGACTCATTTGTGTATCGATTTTGTTCATAGCCAATATCTGCTCCGATGAAAAGACGAACATTTGCCCTTTGGGTAATATTTGTTGGAGATAGCGGGTTCAACATGTAGCGTACTCGCAGACCAGCCATACTATTGAAATTATTTCCATTCTCACTACCGTTCAAATTGCTGTACGGGTCTTTGAAAATCCCGTACAATGCGACCAAGCCCAAGGAAAGTTCATTGGGGGTTTTAGGCACGTCTTGCCGAATTCCAGTAATTTCAATTCGGCCATCTAAGTAAACATTGACAATCGCCCGTAGATAGTGTCTTTTCGGACTTTCGACCACCTTACCGTCAATATATTGATGCGAAATAGTCTTCTCGAAAGGGATTTTGATTTCGTAGTAATTACCACTTTCAATAAAATCAGACTCAAGCAAGTCCTTTTTCTCCTCAATGTCGACCTTTAGTTGTGTCTCCTTAAACTTGTCAGAAAAAACAATCGTGTAAGTCGTAGGTGTTATCAATTCCAATTCGCCTTCTGTTGCCACTAAATCATTGGGGATTTTGGCATTCAGACTAAATAAGTTGGTGAATTTGGGAGCCAATGATGTTCCTGAACTTCCGTTGATAACGCAATACACGCGGTAATCAAACAGTTGTTTAAGCGCGAGTCTTTTGGCTTTTTCCTCATTGATCTCTGATTGGGCTAACTCATTATTTGCGAATGCATATTGAGACCAACCATTCATTGCAAACAATCCGATGAATGCAGCTATTATACACGAATTTCGTAGCATCTTTTCCGTTGTCATGGCTCTTATTGTTTAACAATGAATTTTTTGTGAGCGGCGTGAGTGGCAGCGTTGATTATCCTTACGATATACATCCCATCGGCCTCATTTCTAAGGTCGAGCGTGCAAGATCCAAGGGCGCAATCCACGTCGTCCACTATCATCCTTCCCATGCTGTCAAAAACCTGGAATTTCAGTTGAACGAATAATAACTCCTCGGGGATATTTACTTGGAACAATCCAGTAGATGGATTTGGGAAAATTTGTATGCCTTCTACAATCAATTCTTCGACATCAGTAAAGACCGAATTCTCACCCAATGAAAGGCATCCACAATGCAAGTCTTCGTAGGCGCTCACAAATGCGAAAAGTCGGCTTTCATCATCGCCGTAGAGTTCGATTTCATCTAGGGTTGGGTAGAAAATCGTTTGCTGTTCGAGGCCATCATCAAAGAATCCACCAACCAGACCATCTTCATCAAAGTATCCCCATCTTATGTATCCACCTTCTTCACTTGAGTTCGAGGCCAGATCAGATGCGCAGGCGACAAATGCAGGGCCTGGCAACTCAAAAATTGGACATCCGGTGCATGCTGTATCGGCTTCAATGGTCCATATTTCATCTACCAATTCCGAGGTACATGTGTGCTGAACTCCATTTACCATGTATTCCCATGAGTACGTCATTTCAACATCGAGTGATCCTGAAATAAGGTCATCGATTTCGAGGAGTGTGCCGCCCGTGATGAAACCGTCGCCTTGCACAGTCCAGGTTCCCACTTCATCCTCAGCCATGGCTGTCTCGGAACCAATAACTTGCAAGTCAGGATGTGCTTTTACTGTGAGGTCGGCGCCTTGGCAAAGAATATCTGTATCCAGTTCCAATCCCGTAACTTCCATTCCGTCAAAAGGAGAGTTCAATGATATGAGTTCCAAATAATCGACCAATGGAGTTGCTCCGGCATGGATAAGGATAGATTGTGAAACAGCTTGGCAACTTCTAGCATCAGCCCCATCATCAATTTCAATGGTCATCTGAATGTCCTCATCCAAGGGCATAAAGTCATCCATGCTTGAGTTAAAAGTAATTTCCTCAACATCGTTTGCTGGTAAGGGCAGGACATAAGTCGAATTGAAACCTGTTACGGTAATCATTTGCTCGCCTGAGCCCCAAATATCATTTTCATCTAAGGTGTAAAAGTCACTCGATAGATCTAAAACAGTAGGTGCACAATAGAATGACTGATCCAAATTTCCCCAAGCACTTATTATGGTAGGGGCGCCGGTAATCATCATGTCAAACGAATCAGAGATATTGGAACAACCATAGGGCACTTGCTCAATCAGGGTCGATACCACAATTTCATAAGTTCCTGGTGTCAATGGGTTGTTAACCTCGATATCCGCCGAATTAGTCTGATCGGTGGTCGAAAAAGACAAGTCTGCATTCAAGTCTGAATCAATAAGATCCCAAGTCACCGGCCCTCCCCAAATGAGATTAAATGATCTATCCGACGCGGTCTCGCACAGAACCAGCAACGAATCGCCTATCAAGTCGTCAGAAACAAAGGTGAGCGATGGGGCTGTGGTGAGAACAAAGTTGATCGTATCACTGTTTGCCGGACAACCTTCATCAGCATCCAAGTGTAGGATAACTTGATTGGTATTGCCATCGGCGAAAAGTTGATCTATAGCCACGGCATATACTCCGCCTCCGATATCAGAAACAAGGGGAGTCGAAGCGCTGGACCAGTCTTGTAAACCGGGATTGCTCGCTTCCCAAATTCCTCCTCCAATGGTGAGGATTTCAAAATGAAAGTCTTGTTCATCGGCGTTCTCACAGATTTGTACTTCCGTGACGGCAGATAATTCATCTTCCAAGGCAAATTCCAAGACCGATGAATCGCTTATGGTAACCGTAAAGTCCTCATCCACCGTGGCACAACCTTCGATCTCACTTGAGATGTTGAACACAACTTGTTCGCCAATTAGCAGTCCGTCATCAAGACCAAACATAGGATTCAATAATGAGCCTGCAGCTCCAACATCTCCGTCACCTGACGAGACTGTCCATGTCCAATTGTAGTCGTCAATGGCATTGCAGTTGCTAAAGCTATTGAATGGGTTGGGGATAGGTGTTTCCAGAGATTCCACTCCGAGGCACACTGTCATTCCTGTAGATTCGCCATCTGCTTGGTGGTTTACAACAAGCTCAAATTCGAGTGAACTAGTCGCCCCACACACGTCGCAAGAAACCGTTTCGAACACGTCATCGTATTGGCAATAGATCGCGTCTAAGTCGGAATGTGTCAAAGTAATCTCGACATCCACACCGCTGCACCAATCCTGGCCAATATCGGTAAGATCGAGTGACTCAAGATCGTCCCAAGAATAGGCATCACCGTCAATGAGCACGCTAAACTCTTGTAGATCGCCCCATTCAGGCAAGGTGCCAAAACCATACTCAGCAATGAGGGCATCGATTAAATCAAAAGACATATCTGATGCACAGGCATAAATCACATTATCAAAAACACCAGAGGTTTCTGGGAAACTGTATTCACACTCGCCTTGATTTTCGCACGAGGCAAATGGATTGTAATTGCAGGCGTCAACGTCTTTGCATCCTTTGAGTCCTCCATCGTCATCCGGACAATCGTCACAAAGATTACCAATACCGTCTCCGTCGTCGTCTGATTGGAAGGTATTTGCGGTTGTACCCGAACCTATATAACTTCCCGACGGACAAGGTTCGTCGTTGTTATAGGCCAAGTAATAACCTTGGTTGCAATTGTCGCATGATTGGGGAATATTGTCGCCATCATCGACCAAGCCAGGATCGTTGATACTGTTGTTATCAAGTATTGTGCTTATTGAAGGTAACTCACCGTCAACCGTAAATTCGTCACAGCTACCAATCGTCACATAGTCCAGCAATGTTTGGTTGTTCAAGTTCGGAATAACACAGAGGGCATTCCATAGATCGGCACAATAATTGGCCCCATTTGGAGTCATCGCCTGAGAAGGGTCGGCCTGGGCATCACAATCACATTCGGCATAATCCCAGCAATCGGGACTACACACTGAATTCGGGTCCGAATCAAAGCCCCCAAAACAACTCGCTCCAACGCAGTCTTGCTCATAGCATGAACTTGCTAAAACGAGGAATGGTTCAGGTAGGTTATTCGTGTCGTACAGTCCATCTAAACCTGCGTCCTCATGTCCATCTGAGTAATCATCGTTGTCGGAATCTGGATTTAACGGGTCGGTAGTTGTACTCCCATCGGCATCTAACTGGAAGGTCAGGTTATCTACGTTGTTTCCACAACAGGACTGGCAAGAATAGGTCATTGCTTGATCTGTTCCTTCAATACAGCCTACAGGGACAACCACAGCTGTCAAGCCAACTTCTACTCCGTCCAATAGGCAATCTCCATCAGAATCAGGATTAGTTGGCGAAGTTTCATTGGCGTCTACGGTACCATTGGCGTTGCAATCTTCACAGATATCCGCATACATATTCCCATCTCCTGGTCCGTCGGTCAGGCCATCGTCATCCGAATCAATATCTAGAGGATCTGTTGATACCTCCGTACCATCTAGGATTCCATCATCATCTGTATCGGGGTCAAGCCAATTGGTCTCTGAATCTTCACAATCCCATAGACCGTTGAGGTTTAGATCTTCGTCACCATCGTCAATACCATCATCATCGCTATCTGTATCGAATTTATTCGCTACGCCATCGGTATCACCATCTGCATATAGGTCTTCAATCGAATCAGGAATACCATCGCTATCACTATCCAATAGAGAAATATTTATCTCAACGAAAATCGAATTCGAGCAAAGCATAGGAGGGTCGCATGACGGATCATGACTAGTTAACATATCTGCAGCATTGCAAATTTCAATTTCCAAATCAATCTGACTCTCATTCCCATTCAGGGGGGTGATTTGAATCTCCGTACCATCCGAATCCCAAAGAAAATTCGGGTTTGCAGCCGACAAAATGCTAATTTCCATGACGTCACCCTCTAGATCTTGCAAGTCGAGGAGTGCTGTTAAATCTACTGTTTCAGTATCTCCATACTCGTATAGGACTATGGATAAACTCTGACCCGAATCGGCCGTTGGGACATCGTTATTTGGAAGAACGGTTATCGTAATTGTGGCCGTATTGCTTTCAAGTCCTTCATCATCTGCAACCGAATAGGTAATTGAATCTTCCCCGTTAAAGTCTTCGTTGGGAGTATAAGTCAAAGTAAGTCCGACCACGTTGGCCGTCCCAAAGCTTGGTCCCGATTCAATTGTAAGTTCGTCTAAACCAGAGTCTATATCAGAAATATTCACTCCGGGTGAAATATCGACGGAAGCTCCTGGGTCTTCGCATAAATCTACCGTGTAATCCGAAGCTTCGGGCGGGTCATTGACGGGCATTACTTGAATCGTAATTGTACCGCTTGCGTTGTGACCATCTGGAGCTTCAACATCATAGTCGATCTCCAATCCCGTCTCATTGTAATAGTCTTGAGCGGGTTGGTAGAGCAGCATGCATGTATTGGGATCGTAGGTAATAACACCTCCGCCGGCTGGAAAACTGTCAAAAGTAATGGTGGCATCATCACAGGTCCATGATCCTCCATGAGCTGTCAGGGCAAAGACGTCGATCGATAAGTCTCCGCTATCTTCATTTATCACATAGGTTTCATCTGCGGCTGTCACAGGACCTAACGCACTGTTCGGTCTATTCGATTCATCGGCACTATTGTCCGCAGTTCGGGAAGTCTCATCCAAGAAACAGTGATTTGCGAGTAGTGTGACGTTCGAAGACAAGCACAACAATGCAATCATCGCCAGCCCTAGTGGTTTGCACGAAGTTTTAATCATAGCCATCAGTTTGTTTAAGGTGCGGATAAAAATGAATCAAATCATCTTCATCCTTAATGCTTCAATTTAAGACTAAAAAGCGGGCACTTACCCCCTTTGTAGTCCAATTTTACGATATCATTCTTATCGATTTTTCCACCACAGTTATTTACATCTACATAGCCCAGTTCAATGTTCGATTCGCAAATGATCGTGAGTCTGTATTCATTTCCCGGTAAAAGCGGCATTTTACTCAACCTGGATAGTGAAATATTCATAGGCTTATTATCGGTATAACCCACAACGGCCGGTTCACTTCTCGAGCTTTTCCCTATACGTCCAGAATTCAGACACTCGAGCTTAATCGTAACATCTGTGCCCTCAGCTTCAGGATTCTGCGCTAGCTTGAGCGACTCAATATACATAATGTCCTTAACGTTCGTGATATCAATAATAAAGCTCTCGTTGGCGAATTGCAAAGCGCAAGCTCCAGTAAGATCTGATAGGTTGACCACCTTTACACCAAGTACTTTTTCCTGATTGTAGGCGGCGAGAGATTTCAATTTGTTTCCAACATCAAAAGTTATTGTTGGGGCACTCTCATCCTCTTCTTCTTCAGCTTCTTTTTTAACCACTGGAGCTGGTGTCACCACGGGATCCTTCTTAATCGGCTTCTCTTCCTCTACTACGACAACCGGTTCTTGAACGTCGTCTTTTTTCAATTGGCTCGAGAGTGGCTGTTCAGGCCGTTCGTTGGTCTCATCTTTAGCCGACTTATTTATCTGTCCACCTCCTGAGCCTCCACCGCTTTGAGCAACCTGGGACGATCCGTTAGACTTGGTCTCTTTATTGTATTCTATGGTTCTTGAAAGATCAATTTCGTCACCTTCGACAGCACCTGTCACAGCAAGAGTATTAGCTCCTTCCTTGAGATTAACGCTGAAAGAAATCTGTTCTTCCAATTCATCAAATTCATAATCTGTCACTTTAGCGCCATTGTGCTTGATTACTATATCTTCAAGATCCTCACGCCAGACGCTAGCTTTCAAAAGCACAGAATATTGTCGCTCATTGGTCACTTCAAATGCTCTTAAAGGTGTGATGAAGTTCACGGTCGAATTAAGTTTTATATTTTCAACTTCTCCCTCTACTTTTATCCAGTTGGTTATGCTTCCCTCTACATCGTCATTTACCGTCAGGTTCAGAGAGAAAACACCCTGCGTTGCTAGCACCAATCTTATCGCACTGCTATCTTTAGTTGTTCTCACCACATCTCCGTATGAATTCTTGAGCATCCACACGCGCGATTTTACATCTGCACTCGGGGAGGACTTATCTACCGCTACGATACTAAAAGCATCTGCATCTGCCTGTACCTTCACATAAACTTCATCTTCAGCGGGTGCTTGGACGCTAGATGGATACTCTTGACCGTTGATCTGTAGTCTTTCCTCCACCTCGGGAGTACACGAACCCAAAACCGCCGCAACCAATAAAAAGGAAAATAAATGTTTACTATTCTTCATCAGATATACTGCGTTTGATTAATTCTCTAATTTGGTTTTCACCTCTTCCCAGATCTTCTTCATTCTGCCTGAATCTAGCAGACTAGCTAAATCACCTTTCTCATCCTGCCGCATTTTCGAGAGCATTGCTTTTTGAGTGACTGGAGCTTTCATGGCAATTTTATAGGCCTCGTTCAGGAATCCGGCAATCTCTTTATAATCGACCTTTTCATCGATCAAATAATC
>JADFAK010000111.1 GCA_015665315.1 Flavobacteriales bacterium
ACGGAACGATCCGACTGAGCGAGCGAAGCATGATGGTATTGGAATCTGGTTTTGATCCGTCTAGCTTAACTACACGCGTTCCAGTAATGTATTTCGCGGGTGTTTTTCCGTCAGGGTGTATTGTCTTCCCAGTTATTTGAGATAGCTGTGGCCTATGTCTTTACTTGATTTCTCGACAACTGGCTTTTTTATTTTCGATTGCTTTTCGTCTATTACCATTGTCTTCGACCATACGTCGTGCCAGCCCTTTTCGTAATTGAATAAATACGAGTAGCGCTCAAATGGCACCATACGGCACAAGGATCGAATAATCAATGAACTTTGCGAAGCGGGGTAACCATCCAAGTCAACCACACGCGTGTTCGTTAAATATTTGGCTGGTGTTTTTCCCACGAGCAAGGTCTCAAAAACGAAATAGTAAAGAGGGTAGCCTACCAGTATGGAAAAGACGATAAATCCACCAGCAAATTCGTCCCCTACATCCAACAAGGCCAAGAATACAACTAGAATAATAAATAGTACAAAGCTCAATAGTCCATCCAACAGATAGTTTGCTAGCCTTTTTTCCAGACTTGCTCGGTGGAGTTCGTTTTCACCATCCCCTTCCGAAGGAGCGTCCAATATTTCATCCTGAGTTGTCAAAGGCAATTTCTTTCTTAAGGTGTAGTGTATAGTCGGTACCAATCTAATAAAACTTATAAGAATACATTGCCATTTTCCCCGAATTGAGATTCATGACCGCAGACTTTTTGCAAATTATCCACGCTACGGTATGAGTAACCTGAGAATAAACAAAGGTTATCAATCCAATTAGGTCTATCTTTGCAGACTCATTTAGGAGCCACTCAACAATAATCCAGCGGCTCAAAAAATCTTTTTATGTCGTTTGATTCCCTCGGCTTATCCGATCCTTTGCTGAAAGCTATTGCTAAAAAAGGATACACAGAGCCATCACCAATACAATCCAAAGCTATTCCCGTAATTCTTGAAGGCAAAGACGTTTTGGCGTCGGCGCAGACAGGTACTGGAAAAACAGCTGGTTTTACTTTGCCCATTCTTCAGATCTTATCTCAAGAGCAGCCTAAAAGAAATCGGCCTATTCGTGCTTTAGTGCTCACTCCTACAAGAGAGCTTGCCGCACAGATTCAAGAAAATGTGCGCGCATATAGCGAGTTCATCGACTTCAGATCAACTGTGATCTTTGGAGGTGTAAATCAAAATCCTCAAGTCAATCAACTTCGGAGAGGAGTCGACATGCTCATTGCAACACCTGGCCGACTCCTGGACTTGCAAAATCAAGGGCACCTTTCGCTCGCTCAAGTCGAAATTCTAGTATTGGATGAAGCCGACAGAATGCTTGATATGGGTTTCTTCCGCGACATTCAAAAGGTACTTGACTTGGTGCCTGACCAGCGACAAAACTTACTTTTCTCAGCTACCTTCTCGAAGCAGATCAAACAATTGGCTTCAGGAATTCTCAGCAATCCAGTGATGGTTGAGGCAACGCCAGAGAATAGCACGGTTGACGCCATTGTGCAAAAAGCATATCGTGTCGATAAAAGTAAAAAGCCCGCAGTCTTGATCAAAATGATCGAGGAAGGAGATTGGCAGCAAATCTTGGTGTTTACCCGTACCAAACACGGGGCCAACAGACTCTCAGAGAAACTAGTAAAAGCCGGTATTTCGGCCGCCGCCATTCACGGAAATAAAAGCCAAGGCGCCCGTACATCGGCCCTTGCAGGTTTTAAGAAAGGAGCCATTCGTTGTTTGGTGGCCACGGATATCGCTGCCCGCGGATTGGATATTCCACTTTTGCCACATGTAGTAAACTACGAGCTGCCCAATGTACCAGAAGATTACGTTCACCGTATTGGTCGTACAGGTCGTGCTGGCGCAAGTGGAGTAGCCATGTCCTTTGTGGGCGCCGATGAGATAACCTATTTCAAAGCCATCGAAAAACTTCTAGGCGAGCGCATTAAAACGAGCGAAGTAGAAGGATTTGAACCGCAGGATCCTCCCACGAATGCCGTTCCTCCAAGAAACGACAGAGAAGGATCTAAGCCAAGCAGAGGCCGAGGTGGAAGCCAAGGCGGACGAGGTGGTGCCAAAAAAGGTGGAGGAAATTCAGGTGGCGGCGGTCGAAGCGGCGGCAACTGGAGAGCCAAGAAAAAATCATCCGGCTCAAGCAGCGGTGGTGGCCGACGATAATTCCTGCCCTTCATTCTTTGCTTAATTTAACACCAATAGGCGCTCAACTTCAATTCCACGTGCTTTTAAGTCTGATAGCCTACCTATCTTTGCACCTCTAAAAGAATGAAATGATCTCAAGGTTGGTGATAATAGGTCTCGTGGCCGCATACGCATACAAAGCAATTTTCTTGTCCACTCGCTCATGGTCGGCCATTGCCAAGGCCACTCTGGGAATAGGATATTGGGGGTTTACACTGGGTATCATGGGGCTTATGCTGTACTGCTGGCTCAATTGGGTGGAAGTACACGAGAACCGACCCGAATTGATGGATTTTGCCATTGGTGCGACGCTTACTTTTTTCTTTACCACTCTCATTATCAGTATTTTTCACTTGATGGACGACTTTGTGTGGCTCATCAATTGGATCCGTTCATTGGCTTCAAGTAAGGAGTCGTTACCCGGACAAGCGATATCTCGAGCGTCGTTTCTGTCCAAAACAGGAATGGGAATTGGTGCAGTGGTATTCGGCTCATTCATGTGGGGCCTCACGAAGGGCAAGTTCTCCTTTCGCGTAATCGATCAGAAACTGAATTTTGCCAATCTCCCCAAAGCTTTTGACGGAATGAAAATCGTGCAGATTAGCGATGCACATTTGGGCAGTTTCAACAACAATTTTGAGCCAGTCAAGCACATCGTGAAAATGATCAACGATTTGAATGCCGACTACATATTCTTTACCGGCGATTTGGTCAACTCACATCACAGCGAAGCGGAGCCTTGGATTGACATATTTGCGCAGCTAAAAGCCAAAGAAGGGAAGTTTTCTATCCTGGGAAATCACGATTACGGCTATTACGGAGACAATTCTGAAGAGGAACAAATTGCTATTCGACAAGGGGTGATTGACATCGAAAAGAAGATGGGTTTCCAGCCCTTGCTCAACGAAAATGTACACCTCACAAAAGGCGAGGATAAAATTGCACTGCTCGGCGTAGAGAACTGGGGGAAAAGCCATTGGTTTCCTAAAGTGGGAGATATAGATAAGGCAATGCAAGGTGTTGAAAAAGAGACGTTTAAGATTTTACTTTCACACGATCCAACCCATTGGGATGAGCATATCATGGGGCAAACGGATGTCGACTTAACCATGTCGGGACACACCCACGGCGCTCAAATGGGCATCTCAATTCCCGGCGTTTTGGAGATCAGTCCGTCGCAATTGCTCTTCAAAAGATCGAAGGGTATTTACACCGAAGGCAAGCAGCAACTCTACGTAAATCGCGGTTTGGGCTACCTCATGTTTCCCGGTCGAGTAGGAATGGCCCCAGAAATTACCTGTTTTGAGCTTTCTCGTTCGTAACTTTGCCTCCATTCGCTTCATCTTCTTTTTTCTTTAGCACAAGGCAAATGAATAAACGAATGATGTAGATGACCAACTACTTGTATTATGCGCATTACTCATTTGACCCTCTTCTTTCTTGCAGCTATCGTCCTCGCCAGCTGTGGAAAATCCAAGGATATGGCCGAGACAACCGAGCCAGTTGCCGAGGAACCTACCATCGAAGAACTGATGGCTGCAGTTCCTGAAGGAGCTAGCCGTGTCGCCGATCAAAAACCTTATTGGTCCTACTGCTTGGACGAGTCGGAAAATGATCCTTCTTCATGCACGCTGCGTGATATGTACATTTTCTTGGATTCAAACGCCAAGCGACCTGCCGACGCCGATCGGGGTGGTAGCCTGATACTCGACTTTGACATCAATGAAATGGGTGTCGTCGATTGGGCGCTGGTTATTAGAGGAATTTCCCCGGAAGTTGACGCCGCGGCCATCGCTCTCGTTAAATCATTACCGCCTTTTATGCCTGCAATTCGTGGAGGAGAAGCAATCCGATTTAGGCAAACAGTAAAAGTTAAGATTCCCTAAGCTTATAAGGCAAGCGTTTTCATGTGAGCCAATTGCTCATCCGTAAAGTCCAAGTGAGTCACAAAGCGGATCTTATCTGGACCAAACGGAACGCACAATACGCCCATCTTGGCGGCCATATCTTGGTATTCGCTTGACTTCATTCCTTCAATCAGCTCGACGATCACGATATTCGTCTGCACGGGAATCACATTCCGCACATACTTACTATGCTCGAGATATCGACCAATTTCAATCGCTCGGACGTGATCTTCTTTTAGTCGGCCTACATGATTTCCCAACGCATATCTGCACGCAGCGGCCAAATATCCAGCCTGTCGCATACCACCTCCCATGGATTTTCGCACTCTTCGTGCTTCTTTGATAAAAGCCTTTGAGCCAACAAGTACACTGCCCACCGGAGCTCCAAGTCCCTTCGAGAAACAAATGCTTACGGAGTCAAAACATTTGCCGTAGGCTTGAGCATTGTACCCTGTCTCAACGAGGGCATTAAATACACGGGCGCCATCTAAGTGAAGGGCTAGACCCTTTGATTTGCAGACTTGCTGAATCTTTTTGATCTCATCCAGGTCGTAGTAACAGCCACCACCTTTATTCACCGTGTCTTCCAAGCACACCAAGCGGCTTACCGCCAAATGATCATCATCGGCCTGAATCGAAGCGAGAACTTCAGACGCACGCAATCGTCCGCGATCGCCCGGAACCAGCCTCACGGAAGCACCAGCATTGCGGGCAATTCCACCGCCTTCATAGAGGTACACATGGGCAACATCGGCGCATATCACTTCATCTCCTGGGCGGGTGTGGACTCGAATAGCTACTTGATTGGTCATCGTTCCCGACGGACAAAACAGTCCGGCTTCGTGTCCAAAATAGCTCGCTACGTCTTCCTGGAGCTGGTTGATTTCAGGGTCTTCTCCAAACACGTCATCACCCACTTCGGCTGCCCACATAGCTTTGAGCATTTCGGGCGTAGGCTTGGTCACCGTATCACTTCTCAAGTCAATCATGGGTCAATATTAAGGAATCCAAGGCAAATAAAACCGACTGTCATATTATTCGGTGTAGACCAAAGATTATCAGTTTCTTTGGGGGCAGTTGATGAAGGATTATTATCAAAAATTGGGCTTAAGTGAATCTGCTTCGTTGGAGGAGATTAAGAAAGCGTATCGTGTATTAGCGAAAAAGTACCATCCTGATGTATCGAATGAAGCTGAAGCTGAGGCCTTATTTGTGGAGGTCAATGAAGCCTATGAGTTTTTGGCCGATGAACAACGGCGAGAGGCCTACCGACAAAAGAGGGTGAGGAAGATCAGTTCTGAAGAGCTGCAGAGGCGAGAGAATGTTTACAGGCAATGGGTCGAAATGCAGCAAGAGAAAGCCGTTCTTCGCGCCCGTAGCCACGCTCGAGTTCGCTACGATGATTTTGTTGACTCGACAATATTTAAGACCGCTGGGACAGTGAGCAAACTGTATACCTATGTCTTCCTGGTCATGGGATTGGCCGCGATAGTCATGCCGATTTATTCTATTCTCACTAGGGAAGAAGTCGAGTCGGAACGACATACGGCAGATTGGCACGTAATATTTCCCATCATACTGGGCTTAGGTTTTATATTTGGCATCTATTATTTCGTTTTCAAAGCAAACACCGATGAATAAAAAGAGATTTCTACTGGTAATTCTGACCATCTTCACTTTCGTTACGACCCGTGCGACTGAAGGAATGTGGATCCCTACACTATTGAAAGTCGTAGAAGGAGATATGCAATCCATGGGCATGAAGCTCACAGCAGAAGACATATATAGCATCAATAAGTCAAGTTTGAAAGACGCCATCGTTCACTTTGGTGGAGGATGTACAAGTGAGATTATCTCGAATCAAGGTTTGCTCCTCACAAATCACCACTGCGGTTACAGCCAAATTCAGTCACATAGTTCGGTCGAACATGATTATTTGACCGATGGATTCTGGGCTATGAGCATGGCAGAAGAGCTCGCGAATCCTGGATTGACAGCTACCTTGATCGTTCGAATCGAAGACGTGACATCCTATATGGAAAGAGGGATCACGGCCGATATGGACATGGCAAAACAAGCGGAGCAAAGAGCGGCCAATGAAGCTGAAATCGTTGCCAAAGCCATAGAGAATACAGGATATGATGCATTCATTCGCCCTTTCAATTATGGCAATGAATTTTACATGATCGTTACTAAGACATACAAGGATGTCCGACTAGTTGGCGCTCCTCCTTCGAGCGTAGGCAAGTTTGGCGGCGATACCGATAACTGGATGTGGCCAAGACACACGGGGGACTTCAGCATGTTTCGTATTTACGCCGGGGCCGACAATGAGCCAGCTGAGTATTCGGAGGATAACAAGCCCTATTCTCCAAAAGAGTTTCTGCGCGTTTCTATGGATGGAGTGCAGGAAGGAGATTTTACCATGGTTTTCGGATTTCCGGGACGCACCGAGCAATATCTTACCAGTTCGGCCGTAGACTACACCATGAACATGGCCAACCCGATGCGCATCCACATGCGTGAGACGAGTTTGTCGATCATTGATGCCGCTATGAAAAGCAGCGACGAAATTCGCATCCAATACGCGGCGAAGCAATCGAGAATAAGCAACGCATACAAGAAGTGGATTGGTCAGAATGACGGACTCATCGAATTGCGCGCTCTGGATAAAAAGAAGGCCGATGAGGCTAAATTGCGTTCTATGACCGATGCCAATGGAGCATTGCTCGACGAATTTGATGCCTTGTACAAGGAGATTGAGAAGTACAGTTTTGGTAGAGATCTGTTGATTGAGTATTTCTACTACGGACCGGAAATCTTAGACTTGGCCAATTCATTCCAGCGCTTCGCGGATAGCTACGAGGATTTGGAGAAAGAGGGTAAGTTAGAAGATGCTCGAGCACGGCTTATCGCCACGATAGAGGCTCATTTTAAAGATTACAATTTGCCTACCGATATGCTCATTTTCGAGTCGCTTACGGCCTTGTACAAGGGATACATTGACCCATCATTTGCGCCAGCTTCCTTGTCGGTCATCGACGGGAAGTTCAAAGGGAATATGAAGTCATACACAGAGTATTTCTACGGAAAAAGTGCGTTTTCATCCAAAGAGAAGGCACTCGCGTTGGCCAATAGTTTTTCGGCCAAGTCGACCAAGAAACTAGCCAAAGATCCAGCCTACGTGCTTATGGATGAAGTGTTGGGCGGATACGGCGAAAAGATTCGTCCAGACTACGGCAGGTTGAATGCTGCCATTGATGACAACATGAAAGTCTACGTGAAGGCACTGGAACGTTCATTCCCCGAGCGAACATTTTGGTCTGATGCCAACAGTACGTTGCGACTAACATACGGAAAGGCCGAAGGCAGCGCACCGCGAGACGGCATGGAATACAAGTTCTATACAACGACCGATGGAATCCTTCAAAAGTACAAGCCTGGCCACAGAGATTTTGATTTGCCTGAACGACTGGTTGAGTTAATCGAAAAAGAGGATTTTGGTCCGTATGCACAAGATGGAGAAATGAGAGTATGCTTTACTGGTTCCAATCATACAACGGGCGGCAACAGTGGAAGCCCAGTGCTGGATAAAAATGGTTACCTGATCGGATTGAATTTTGACAGAAGCTGGGAGAGCACGATGAGTGACATCATGTTTGCCCCAGAACGTTGCCGGAATATCATGGTCGACATACGGTATGTGCTCTTTATCATCGATAAATATGCGGAAGCAGGTCATCTAGTCGATGAAATGACATTGGTGAAAGTAGGTGAAGAAAAAGCCGAAACAGAACCAGCCGTCGCCCCAGTGAAGCAAGTTCACTAAAACGTCAAGTCGTCTCATCGGATAATTCCCCATGCGAGCGTGCGCCGGGCTTTGCCGATTAATCTGAATCGCAGCTGTCGGGCCTGGTCAGTCCCTGTCATTCGCATGCGCACCAATAGCGACTCGGAATGGGTTATGGGAGAAATTCCAGCTATACATATTTCACGTGCCACCTGGCTGGCCGACTGATAATAAAGTTGAAAGATAGCTGAAGTTTCTTCGGCCATGGCCGATAAAATGCTGATGCGGACGAGATCATTTTCATCCGTCATTTCTTTTCTAGCCGTAAAGAGAACGGTTATCGAACCATTTCGTGCTCTGACAGGTATTCCACCAAACCACCGACCGACGGGGGAGGCGGAAGCTTTGATTTTGGCTAGAAGTTGCTGTAGATCGGAATCCTCCATATATCTCGAATAAAATGCGCGCAATGGAGCTTTTCCACTGACATGACTTTCAATAGGGGAGAGTGTTACGGCGGTTGTTCTTTTATTCTAACGAAAGTTATCAGGAAAAGATATACATAACGATACGCAATGTGTCGCTAGGATCACACGCCGTGCCAAATTTGCTGATTCGATAGGTATTTGGGTCAATGCGTATTTTGAACTGACAAGCACATCAGTCAACGCCCTACAACCGACGGGAGAGGGCCGACTTAATTTAGCTCGGTAATTGAAAAGTTTATGAAAAAGTCAAATTTCCCCACGCAGTCCATTTTCGGAATTCCAGTAGCTAAATTGAATATGCTTGACACCCTCCTCGCAGTTGAAGAGGCCATCGAGCAGAAGCGGCAGCTACATCACATCGTAGTGAACGCTGGAAAGATAGTAGCCATGCAAGATGATCCCGAATTGAGGGAGAGCGTTTTAGGTGCCGATTTGATTAACGCCGACGGCATGGCTGTTGTTTGGGCTTCCAAATTACTGGGGAAGTCGCTGCCAGAGAGAGTTGCAGGAATTGACTTGATGGAGAATTTGGTGAAGATGGCACATGAAAACTGCTACAAAGTTTATTTTCTAGGAGCCAAAGAAGAGGTGGTCAAGAAGTGTGTTGAACATTATAAAGAAATGTATTCACCGTCGATAGTCGCAGGGTGGCACGATGGCTATTTCACAAATGAAGAAGAGCAAGGTGTGGCCGAAGCAATCGCCGATTCGGGAGCAAACATCCTTTTTGTGGCCATGTCTTCACCCATGAAGGAGATCTTTTTAGAAAAGTACAAAGGAATCATCTCCCGCGTAAATATGATCATGGGAGTGGGAGGAAGCTTCGATGTGGTTGCAGGAAAAGTAAAGAGAGCACCCATATGGATGCAAAAAACCGGACTGGAATGGTTCTACAGATTTATCCAAGAACCTCGCCGGATGTGGAAGAGATATTTAGTAGGCAATTCAAAATTCATTGCCCTTACCATGAAAGAGGCCTTTGCTCCAATAAACTATCGCAAGGTTAAGCCCGCGACAACGTAATGTGCAGCTTATTGGCCTAACAACCAGATAACTAGTACCGCTACAGCAATAATACCAACTGCAACGACAACTGGTCCACCTATTTCGTTTTGCTCTGCTTCTTTGTGTTCTTCACTCATGATTATCCGTTTTGGGCAAAAATATGGACGTCTGCCCACACCTGCAAGGCCAAGTGATCCTTTTTGAAAATTAGTTGTAAACCTCATCCTGTGATCAAACCAAATCTTGGTGTTTGAGTATTGGTTTGCCCGCATCGCAGTGCTAGATTTCAACTTGAGTACCGCTTATTGTATTTCATACCCAAAAGCCGCCCATTCATTCCTTTTTCATCTTCTCAATGGGGGCCAACGCGTACTTTTGCCGCGACCCCGTGAGATACGATGCACATTGTACTCTCGGTTTCACTCGTTAGATAAATTAGTTTTAGTTTTAAGTGTTAAAGACCTCTTGTAGTCGTACGAGAGGTCTTTTTTTATTGGCAATGAATGCAAATGTCATGCGATCGCAATGAGCAAGGTCCTGTTTCTGACGAGTGGTAGGATACCAATTTAAAAGACTCGGTTTGGGGAGAGGAACAAACAACAGCGAAAGCCAACTCGAAAGAGAACAGAGAATTCATTCTGCGGAATTAAATTGGTCAGTTTATACACTCACGGCTTTCTTTCTTAGGGCCAAAATCTTTAATCTTTTCGTAGAAAGTGCCCGACAAATCCCGTCGATTTTATCCGATTGAACCAAGCTCAGGTATCCAAAAGCAGCCTTTCCATAAAATCCATGAACCATGTGGTCGAGCGATGTTTCCCCAAGGTGTGGGTCAGGATTATAGCACCTATCAGCGATATCATGTTTTTACAGTTTGGTTTTCACACAGACAGAAATCCAATTTTTGAAGTCTGTTTGCCAACCTTTCAATAAAGAGCCAATGGGTTTTTAAAAAACGACTTTCGATAGGAATCTGAAATTACTAGATCAAGCTGCGTTATTGATAGAGGAGGGCCTATCGAAGAAATAGATGTGTTCGTTTTGAGGTTATATTTTTCGCAGATGGACAAGCTTATTGTCAAAGGAACAAGTAGAATATGCTTTCTACGGCGTGATTTCGCCACTATTTTTTTTGTTAAAAACACAATTGTGTACAATCATAGGGTGGGAAGCCTAAGAAGTTTGTATTGAAGATGTTATCTTTGAAGCAACCTATTGAACGAAGACAGAGTCTTATAGATAATAGGCCAAATCCTGGAAAGATTATGATAAATTTTGGAACCAAATCACTTGCACTAATCCTCGGTATTTTCATGACTACTGCGCTTTCTGCGCAAGTAATGATCAATGAGGTATGTGTCGCCAACTACACTGACTGGAATCTGGGTGGTGGCAATTTTGAAGACTGGGTGGAATTCTACAACCCTGACGGAGCAGCTTTTGATATCGGCGGCTATTGGCTCAGCGATGATCCTGGAGACCTGATGAAATGGGAGATCCCTGCTGGAACGAACGTCGCTGCAAACGGACGAGAGATTATTATTCTCTCTGGGCTCTTCGAGATCAATCCAAATGCATACGGATATCCTAACACCAACTTTAAAGTGACCCAGACGGCAGGAGAATCGTTGATTTTCTCGAATCCTGGTGGAGCTATAATTGAACAATATGATTTTGGAACTATTGGTAGTCTGCAAATGAATCAAAGTTATGGCCGTTCGTCAGATGGAGCCAATGACTGGGTGATTTTAACGGACCCTACTCCAGACGCTGCCAATGGTGGAACCACAGGTGATTCCTATGCTACAAAGCCTGTGTTTGATACGCAAGCAGGATATTATGGGGGAGCAATTACAGTTACTCTTTCTACTCCACAAGCCGATGCGCTTATTTACTATTCCTTGAACGGAGATGAGGTGACTGATGCGTCCACTTTGTATACCGGACCTATAAATGTGAACGCTACGACGGTTATTCGAGCGATTGCTTATCATCCAGATCCAAATATTCTTCCGAGTTATATCGAGACAAATACCTATTTCGTAGGCACTGATAGCCATACAATTCCAATCTTCTCTGTTGCCGGAGGAACTTTGTCTGACGGACAATGGAATGGAGATGAGTTCATGTCTATCGAGATGTTTGACGCCAATGGAAACTTTGTTGCCGAGGCGCAAGGAGACTCTAACGAGCACGGAAATGACTCGAACGCTTATCAGCAAAGAGGTTTTGATTACGTGACCCGTGATGCCATGGGATACAACGATGCATTGATTGCAGATATTTTTCCTCATACCGATCGAAATCACTACGAGCGTTTGATTTTCAAAGCTGCTGCGAACGACAACTATTCATTTGCCGGAGGCGCACATTTAAGAGATTTTTATTGCCACGAGATATCAATTCTAGCTGATCTTAAGCTTGACGAACGTGCTGGATTATATTGTATTGTTTACATCAACGGTGAATACTGGGGTGTGTACGATGTACGTGAGAAGGCCGATGATATTGACTATACCGATTATTACTTCGATCAGCCAGAAGGCTATGTCGATTACCTCAAAACATGGGGTGGTACTTGGGTAGAATTTGGTGATGATGCCGACTGGGACTTGATTCGAGATTTTATGATCAACGAAGACATGTCGGATCCAGCAAACTACGATTACGCGACTAGTCTGTACAATGAAAAGAGTCTTGTAGATTATTTCATCTTGAACGGTTATGTTGTTTGTACCGACTGGTTGAACTGGAATACAGCATGGTGGAGAGGTCGTCACCCAGACGGTAGTGCGAAGAAATGGCGCTATGTTCTTTGGGATCTTGACGCAACTTTTGGTCACTATATTAACTACACCGGTGTGCCTGATACCAGTCCGCAAGCAGATCCATGTAATCCTGAGGGATTGGGTGATCCAGGCGGACAAGGACACGTTCCGATTTTGAACTCACTTTTCGAGAATGATGAATTCAACGCCTACTATATTAATAGGTATGCCGATTTGTCGAACACTTACTTCTCGTGTGATTATATGATTTGGTTGGTTGATTCGATGACCGGTGTAATTGATCCAGAGATGGAAAGACAAGCCGATCGCTGGGGAGGAACCTACAATGGTTGGTTAGATAATGTACAAGAGGTACGTGATTATATCCTTGAGCGTTGTGCCGATGAAATCATTAGTGGTTTAGAAGATTGCTACGATGTTGAAGCGGTTACCATTACTGTCATCATCGACGGAATTGGTGAGGTCCAAATCTCGACTGTTGACATTGATGAAATGGATTCACCTTGGACAGGAACATATTTCGCTGGTATTCCTTTGGATATGGAAGCTTTGTCTGAATTCGGATTCTTCCTGGGTTGGGAAGTGGTAGATGGAGATCTCGTTATCGACGATCCCACCGATCCTAACTTGACGTTCGACGTTACAGGTGATTTGACAATTATTGCACACTTCGTAAATGACATTGATCCACAATTGGTGATGTATAACGTTGTTCCAGAAGGCGCAGGAGATATTCTAGTGGATGCGGTTCCGATGGGGCCATATCCGAATACTACCCTGACTGATGGTGGAATGCACTTTTTCCAAGCAACGGAGAACGAGTGGTTTGTTTTCGACCACTGGGAGTTCAACAACGCCAACTTTAGTCCAGATGTGGAGGATATTGAAGGAACGGCTTTTATAGCAAGCACAGATACGATTGTAGCTGTCTACACTGAAATTCCTCATTGGGACATTACGGTAGATGTTTTGCCTGCAGGTGCTGGACAGATCTATATAGATGGAACAGAGATTCCTTCGTATTCTTGGACAGGAACGTTGGAGGGCAATATCGATGTTAACTTCTTGACGATTCCAACAAACCAATGGAATGTGTTCAGCCACTGGCAAGTAAACAACAACGTGGTTGCTCCAGATGAGCTTACGGCCGACATGATCATCAATCTGCAAGATAACGATGAGATAATCGCCGTTTACACTGTGATTCCAAACTTCGAGATCACGGTTGTCGTAGATCCTCCATTGGCGGGTGTGGTGACAATCGGACAAGACATTGTAGTTGATGATACGTGGACTGGAGTATTGCAGGGAGAAACACCTATTGAGTTCTTGGCTACCCCAGTTCAGTTCTGGAATCTAGATAAGTGGTCAGCTACTTACCATACGTCTGCTCCAAATCAAACGGATCGCCAAGTGTACTATTCGTTCACAGCAAGTGATACGGTCATTGCTCACTTTGAGCCAGTTGATTTCACAGTTTACATTCCGAATTCATTTACACCTAATGACGATGGAAAGAACGATTACTTCTTCGTAACTGGTAAAGCTTGGGATATCACAGACTTCTCATTGAAGATCTTCAACCGTTGGGGAGACATTGTTTTCCAAACGAATGATCCTACCGTTCCTTGGGATGGTTCGTACAATGGTGCCGAGCATTATATCCAAGACCAACAGTATGTATATTCTATGACTGTTAAGTCGGCGCATGACTTAGAAGAACACGACTACTCTGGACATATCACTGTCTTTAGATAGTAGTCATCTAAAAAATTGATAAAGGCCTCTCAACTTCAAGTTAAGAGGCCTTTTTTTTTTTATTCGGTATTTCGTGAATAGGTCATTCATAATTCTGAAAAGCACCCTTGGCTATTTGTAGATGCTGATCGCGGATATTGCCGAAAATAAATTGAATTTGAATAAGGATATTTAGGTCGGATTGGCCGACTATAATTTTTATTCTGTGCTTTCATTTATTCTCTATATTCGATTAGAATTTGACAGCTAGCAAATGACTCATGGGAGTCGAAAGAACTGATCAAACCAACCTTAATTCTTGTTGTTGCATGCGTATTCAGCTATAACCCCTCAATTGTGAGGTTCGTCCAAAGTCTGCTAATTCTAGTCGACTCGCAACTGTATTTGAGTAGAAACCGATGTAATTTTTCTCCTAAAAAATATGCCAGAGAAGGATTGAGCAAGTTTGGTCAAATCAATAAGCGTTAAGTAATTCAAAATAAGAACTCGTAATAATTAATTATATGTCAGCATACACTGAATCAGACAAACTACTGGAACGTAGAAAAAATATCGTAGCCAACGGTGTGGGTATCTTTAACAATGCCACAGTGAAGGAAGCGAAAGGAGCAATTATCACCGATGTGGATGGAAACGAATTAATAGATTTCGCTGGAGGCATAGGTGTCGTAAATGCAGGGCATTGTCCAGAACCAGTTGTTCGCGCCATACAGGAACAAGCAGCAAAGTTTATTCACACTAGCTTTAATGTTGTATCTTATGCGCCATACATCGATCTATGTGAGCAATTAGTAGAGATTTTGCCACATGGAGAGAAGACGAAAGCAATGCTCGTAAGCACTGGGGCAGAGGCCGTAGAGAATGCGATTAAAATTGCCCGTCAGAAAACAGGAAGACAAGCTATCTTGTGTTACACAGGAGCCTTTCATGGTCGAACAATGATGGCCATGACTTTGACTAGCAAAATTGACTACAAGATTGGTTGTGGTCCGTTTGCTCCAGAAGTGTATCGACTTCCCTTTCCAAACTTTTATCGTTACGCCAGAGGGCGAAGCGAAGAGGATTTTGTGGATTCTGAACTAAAGCGTTTACGTGAGAGCGGACACAACTTAGTGGATCCCAAAAATCTTGCGGCCATTATTATTGAGCCTGTGCAAGGTGAAGGTGGTTTTAATCCAACGCCCCAGAGATATATGGAAGGATTGCGGGAATTTTGTGATGAGCATGGTATCATGCTTATTGCCGATGAAATCCAAAGTGGATTTGGCCGTACCGGAAAGTGGGCGAGTTGGCAAAATTACACCATAACTCCTGACATCAGTACCTATGCCAAGTCATTGGGATCTGGGATGCCAATTGCCGCGATAGTGGGAAAGGCAGACGTAATGGATGCTGCTGGACCAGGAACGATTGGAGGAACTTATATTGGTAATCCGGTAAGTTGTGTTGCTGCCAGTGCTACCATACAGTTGATGAAGGATTTGAACCTGAACGCACGCGGAGAAGAAATAGGCATGATCATTCGCGAGCGGTTTTTGAAGATTCAAAGAATTCATCCAGAAATTGGGGATGTAAGGGGAGTAGGAGCAATGATCGGCATAGAATTCGTCGAAAATCGTGACCCTCGCCAGCCGAATAAAGAACTTTGTGGAGCAATTATTAATGCATGCTCCAAGCGCGGATTGATTTTATTGAGTGCAGGCACATTTAAGAATATAGTGCGGATACTTTGTCCCTTGGTTATCTCGAATGAAGACCTGAACAAAGGACTTGATATCATTGAATCAGAAATTAATCGATTAACAAATTAATAAGAATGAAAGCATTTTCTATTGCCGGTATTCAAATGAAGGTTTCAGCTGTCGCCCCTAACGTCGACATGATGAAGCTCAAAATTGATATCACCATGAACCTTTACCCTTGGGTTGAGATGATTGTGTTTAGTGAGCTATGCGCGTACGGACCTCTCACGTATGCTGCTCAGGAGGTACCGGGCGTTTTCGAACAAGAAATGCAAGCAGCCGCCAAGAAACATGGTGTTTGGTTGCTACCAGGTTCTATTTTTGAAAAGAGAGATGACAAAATCTACAATACCGCGTCAGTCATCAACCCGCAAGGAGAAGTGGTAACACGTTACAGCAAAATGTTTCCCTTTTATCCCTACGAAGCAGGTATTACCCCAGGTCATGAGTTTTGCACCTTTGATGTGCCAGATGTTTGTCGATTCGGCGTGTCGATTTGTTATGACATGTGGTTTCCAGAGACTGTGCGAACGCTTGCCGTTATGGGAGCCGAGGTTGTCTTGCATCCTACTATGACTGGTACAATAGATCGCGAGATCGAGCTTTCCATGGTCAGAACTATGGCCACCGTAAATCAGTGCTATTTCTTTGATGTCAACGGATTAGATACTGGGGGGAGTGGACGTTCCATAGTTTGCGGTCCTGACGGAAGGGTGCTACACCAATCTGGAGAAACGGAGGAAATATTTCCGCTTGAACTCAATATTGAACGAGTAAAAAGGAGCCGGGAAATGGGCGTACTGCGTTTAGGCCAGCCGCTGAAAAGTTTTAGAGACCATATTGGAGATTTTGCCATCTATCAGAAAGGTGCCAAACTTCCATATTTGGATTCACTCGGTCCGCTTATCAAACCTACGCGTTTAGATAAGTTGTCTGAATTGAAAATGACCGAAGACAAGTTGACGCCACCACCATCACCTCAAGCCTTCAAAGGCGAGAGCTAAGAATTAATTAAATTGATCCATGGGAACAGCATCAAGTAAAATGAAAAAACCAGTTAGGCTGAAAGAATTAGTCAGTTGGTTTGAAATACCGGCCATTAATTTTCAACAGGCTGTCGCTTTTTACAATCACATTTATGGGATTGAAATGGAAACAGTTATTAGCGAAGTTAATTCGATAGCTTACTTCCCGACCACCTCCGGAGTAGGTGGGGCGATTGTATCTGGTGTAGGCTCTACCCCGAGTGATCATGGGCCACTTATTTATCTCAATGGTGGCCCCGACCTCAACAACGTACTGAGTAAAATTGAACCGGCAGGGGGCAGAATTATACTTCCTAAAACGTGGATTAGTGCAGAAGGCGGCTATTATGCCATTTTTATTGATTCAGAAGGAAACAAATTTGCCTTACACTCAAAAGCTTAATAAGTGGATATCAAAAAACAAATCAGTTCTCCGTATTTTAATATTCGTCAACTCCGAATAAACTTTTGGAGTGATTTGAAGAATGAAACGGCCGAGCTATCAAGGTGTCATCGCGGATCAGCAAATCATAAACTACATTCTACGGCATCTAAAGAATTAGTCAAAGCCTTGAGCGGAGTAGAGTGCTATTTTGCTTTTCCTGGGATGAGTCGCCTTGATAAGATAAGAAAGGCATTGGAGCGGCACGAATTTGCCAACTTGACCAACTTAGTGGCGGAAACGACTCGCCAATTGGTTAGTGACAGTTATCCCAATCACTCAGATTTTCTTTTGGAAGATGCTGAGGGCAATGATATTGCTAAAGAAATTAGCCCTGCACCGAAAAAGAAAAGGAATTATTTCGAGGTTCTCTTCGTAGAAAATATGACCGAATCTGATGAACACGATTTACGTCATAAAGTAGCCGAATTGGAAGATCCGAATGAACAATTCAGATATGGAATCGTCGTTCAAAGATCACTTCAGGAAGCGTTGATTGCATTGATTTTTAACCACAATATTCAAGCTGTTGTCGTCCGCTACGCACCTCCTTACCACGCAAAAGGAATTTCTCCACTAATTAAGCCATATATTCAACCTGTTTTGAAGTTGGACCTTTCTTCAAGGGCCGACAAACAATTGGGACCGATCTTGGGGCGCTTGATACGAGAGTTCCGTCCTGAACTGGATACTTACTACATAACGGAAACAGCCTTGTCCGACTTGGAGGACAGGACGATCAAGACATTTAGCAGAATCTTTTACCGTAGAGAAGACCTGCAAGAAATTCACCTCTCGATTATTATGGGTATTCGAGATCGCTACGAAACTCCTTTCTTTACTGCTCTAAAAGAGTATAGTCAAAAACCGACGGGCGTTTTTCATGCCATGCCTATATCACGTGGAAACTCGGTGTTTAAATCGCGATGGATCAACGATTTTGGTGAGTTCTATGGACGGAATATGTTTTTGGCGGAGACCTCTGCGACAACTGGCGGACTCGATTCATTGCTTCAACCTACTGGTCCGCTTAAAAAGGCTCAAGAACTGGCCAGAGATGCCTACGGTTCGCAATACACTTTTTTTGTCACGAACGGTACGTCAACAGCCAATAAAATTGTTCAGCAAGCGCTTGTAGAACCGGGAGATGTGGTGTTGATCGATAGAGACTGCCACAAGTCTCACCATTATGGCTTGGTACTCGCAGGTGCCCTTCCAGTTTATCTTGATTCTTATCCAATTGAAAAGTATTCCATTTACGGTGCGGTGCCTCGCAAACATATAATCGACACGTTATTAGAACTTAAAGAAGCTGGTCGACTGGAAAAGGTGAAAATGCTCTTGCTTACCAATTGTACTTTTGATGGAATCGTATACAATGTCGAGCAGATAATGGAGGAAGTACTGGCCATCAAGCCCGACATGATCTTCTTATGGGATGAAGCTTGGTTTGCTTTTGCTGGCTTTACCTACACGTACAAACAACGTACTGGAATGTACACGGCT
>JADFAK010000077.1 GCA_015665315.1 Flavobacteriales bacterium
TCTATTACTTCGATGAAATTAGCATTGAGTTGATCTCGATCCCTTCCAACATTGTATTGGCGGAAGAGCCAAATCTAGAAGTAATCTATAGCATAGGTTGTTTGCTCATCACTTCCCCTGAACGAGGCTCAAGTCCGTTTTCGATCTACGACGCTTACGGGAAATTGGTCCATCGCGGACTAATTAATGCACATTCAGAGCGCATCGACTTGCAGCTACTGCCAGGTGCCTATTTTGTTGAAAGTGAATGGGGAGTTAAACGCTTTTTAGCCTTTTGAGAAACTTTCCGAGTTGGGAGTACTGACATTTGCGCAAAGCGCTAATCCTTGTCAATGCTCTCGATAATCTGAAGAACCAGTTCTACAGCATGCACATAAAATTCCTTGCCAATCCCCGCAAAATCATCGCTGGGCTTGTGGTAATCGGGATGGTCCTCTTCGCCGATGTACACAAATGGAATGCCCGCACGGTGAAAATTCCCGTGGTCGGATGAGGTTGTCCAATCGTCCTTATCATCTGCTCCATCATGGCCGTAAGAAATGGTGAGTGGAGAATGCAACTCCTCCGTAAAGCGCGCAAATAAGTCGGGCCAGTGCGACAATCCGCACAAGTAAATCTCATCGTCGAAATTCCGACCGATCATGTCCATGTTGACATTGGCGACAACTTTTACTTGTTGGGCCGTGAGTTCGTCCACAAAGGCCTTGGATCCAATGAGTCCGGTCTCTTCCCCATCGAATGCAGCGAAAATGATCGAGTGCTTGGGCGGATTGTTCTTGTAATACTCGGCAATCGCCATCAAACCACAGGTGCCAGACCCATTGTCATCGGCGCCATTGTAGATCGAATCCATGCGAATGCCCAAGTGATCGTAGTGACTGCTCACCACAATGAAGGAATCGGGATGTTGAGAGCCTTCGATCATACCTACGATATTTTTGCCCTCTCTACGTACAGGTTTTAATCCCTGAATCACCGCGAAATCTTGCAGCCAGGTCTCGAAAAACGGCTTCACCCCTTGCGCCTCTAATTTACCGATGACAAATTCCTGCGCCCGCACCGAACTCTCCGTTCCAATTCCCCTGCCCTCGTAGGCATCGCTCGAAAGCTCTTGGAGATTGTCCAAGAGTGCCTGTGCATCGAATTTCGCCGACTGCTGGGCATTGGCCGAATGGCTGAAGAAACAGACCAGGCAGAGGGTGAACATGGAGGAGATTCTCATAGATACGAAAGTAGCGGATTGTGGGGAGAAATGGTGGGTTGAATTGGAAGGGTTGGTGGTAATACGAACCAGCATCTCGACGACGCGCTACTGCTGAACGTGAAGAGCGTAACTGAAGTCTAAGCACTTTGCTCGATAACCTCAGTACAAACTACAATAGACTATGTCGAACAAACAAAGGTGATCGAGCAAAGAAACACGAGAGTAATTTAAAATTCGCAAAAAAAACGTGAGTTTCGTCGCCGAGATCAAAGCCCCCATTCCACGATTAAATCGCAAAATGAAGGGCTAATTATTTTAGAAAATGAAGTCCTACTTCAAGAAACCAAATGTCTCGCTGTAGAATAACATTTGCTTGGCAAAATCATCTGGGTAGGTCACATTTACGTTGGTGATATTTCCGTCTGCATCCATTTCAGGTACTAAAAGCGGATTGATGAAACCACCGTAAGGATTCGTTCCCAAGTTGGCCGTACGATCAAGTACTTGCTTGTGTACGCCTTGATCTACCTTCACGCCGTATGTCTCAACAAGTGCTTCGGCAGCATCATAATCGCCCGAAGACTTAATTCGCTGTACTTCCTGCAATAGTTCACCGAATAGAACTCGCAGTGCATCGTAATCCTTGATGTCGTAGAATGTCTTGCCATCTCTTTCGACTTTCGCGATCACATCCTCTCCTCCTTTCTCGATTACCCAGCCTGATACCCAAGCGCGGTTTCTCATATGAGCTTCTTCGATATCAGCTCCCAATTCTAGTCGGCGTAGTTGTGCAAGCTGACCGTTACGGATATATCCATCGTACTCGGCTTTACCGACTTCCAGACTTTCCATCAAACCCAACTCTACCATTTTAGGATCGAGCAAATAGTAAAGCGCTACCAAGTCGGCACGGCCTTCTTCCAAGGTCGAGGCGTAATTCTTGATAGTCTCTTTTGGTGTTCCTACGCCATCTTCAAGCTGACCAGAAGCATGTCCAATTACTTCGTGAAGGGCAGTGTGCAAATCTCCTGCAAGGCTGCCATGAGACTCAGAGCGCGCGATTTCTTCCTCGTCGTGGGCAAATTCTGAAAGCATTCCAGAACCGGACGCGTTGTCGTAACCAACTAAAATATTACCCAAGCTCACCGACTTCGAACCGTGCAATGTTCTAATCCAGTCGGCATTTGGCAAATTCACACCAATTGGAGTCGAAGGCGAAGCATCTCCAGCCTCTCCTGCCACATTCACCACGTTGTAGAGAATACCATTTACTTTCTCCTTTTTATGCTGGTCCATGATAGGAGAATTGTCCTCAAACCATTGTGCGTTTTCCATCAACACAGCCATTCGTGCCGAAGCATCAAAGTCTTTGATTTCGACGATGGTCTCGTAGCTTCCAGTGTATCCCAATGGATCGTTGTACACCTCAATAAATCCGTTGATGTAGTCAATGTCTCCTTCGGTCTCTTTCACCCAGTTGATGTTGTAGATATCCCACGCTTTAAGGTCACCTGTTTCATAAAACTTTATCAAGTTTCGGAAGGCAGCCGCTTGGCGATCATTCTCAGCCACACCTTCGGCCTTCTTCAGCCACTTGCAAACTTCTTCCAAAGCGGCGCCATACTTACCGCCTACTTTGTACACTTCTTCAATGATCTCACCTGCTTCATTTTTCGCCAATCGTGAATTCAATCCATAAGAAAGTGGCGTTCGAGAAGTGCTATCGGAAATGCTCTTGAAATAAGCTTGTGCTTCAGCAGTAGTCACATCGGGCGCATAGAAATTCACCGCCGATCCTTCGACCAATCCTTCAGCTACATCCAATTCAACTTTCTTATTATCAAAAGCCGGATCGAAAATCGCCTTTCTTGCTTCGTCACCGATGCTGCCATTCACAGCAGCTAGCAATTCATCAAAGTAACCCTCATCGAAACCAGGAACATGCTTAGAGTTGGAGTAATGGTGGTGGATTCCATTGGAGAACCAAATACGCTTCAAGTAAGTCTCGAAACGATCCCAACCTTTGGTCGACTTGTCGCCGGCGTAGTTTGTATAAATGTTCTCAAGTGTGTTTCTAATCTCCAGGTTGTGACGGTAGTTTTGATCGTACATCATGTCGCGACCTGCATAACCGGCTTGGCATAGATAGTAAACCAACTCCTTTTGCTTTGGCTCTAGATTTTCCCAACCCGGAATCTGATAGCGAACAATACGAATGTCGCCAAACTGCTCTGTTTGCCAAGCAAATCCGTCTTCATCGGTAACAACGTCTGCAGACTTGTCTACAACTTCCATGGCATCCCAATCATCGCTTGGGTGTGCTGGAGCAGATTTCTCTTCTGCTTTTGGTCCGCAAGCCACCAACAATACCGAGGCTCCAAGGACTAGAAAATGATTCAATTTCATAGTAAAAGTGGTTTTCTTTCGATCGGGACTTCGTCCAAACGACGCAGTTCCCAAAGGTCAAGTTTGGATTAAAATGATTTGGACGTCGAAAATAAGAAAAGCGTGGGAATTACGGGTGGTGGTGTGCTTAGTGGTAGAAAAATTGGGAAGAGTGGTTGGAGATTGTATAAAATGATATCTGGCAAGAACGCGATGCCCTACCGCACTACCAACTTCTCCGAATCAACCACAAGCCCGCGATCCAGCAAGGAAACGACGTATGTCCCAACAGGAATATCATCAATGGGCAGAATGTAAGTTACCGAGCTTGCAAGATCTTGAATGGAAGTAACCAATTTGCCTTGCATGTCGTGTACTTCAATACTCGCTTGGCTCAACGATTGGATGTCCGTGACATAGATATGAAGCAAGTCGCCCTGACTCACAGGATTGGGTCCTATTTTGAAGAGGCCTTCTCTTTTGGCAAACTCCTCAACGCCAACGTGGCAGTCTGGGACGAGGCAGCCGTATTGGTCGACTTTCACGACCCATGCTTGTTGGATGGGAAGTTCGACATCTGGGTTATCAAAGTCATGGTCTGTCGCTTGACCACAAAATATAAAACCGCCATCGTTTGTTGCTTTGAGGTCGTACACTTTATGTTCATCTTGAGTACTTATCACATATCGATAACGTCGATCCCAAACTACCATGCCGTCATCGTCCACTTTAACTAACCAACCATACCAATTGTATAATCCGTCATTTTGATCATTGTCAGGAATGCTCTCGAAACGATTTCCTGCAAAAATATAAGCGTTGTCATTCGATTCGACTACGTGGTACATTTGCTGTTCAATGGCGGCATCTCCACCAAGATTGGTTTCCCACTCCAATTGACCATTAAGCCCGGTTTTGTAAACATGCCCGGTAACATGCAGCCATCCTTCAACTCGTAACGTCGCCACGACAATGCTCTCACCCACTAATACAAAGTCATTTATCGTCGGCTCCAAAGGCATTTCCTGGATATTGAGCACCTGACCCTCTGAATCCAATTCAATAAGTTTAGACAGAATGAAATCTTCAATGACATTTTCTTCTGTCATTGATATTAAGACACCACCATCAGCAGTTGGCTTTATCTCATAGCAAGCATCCGGCTCTGCTATCGTGGCATGCAAATAAGTCCATACAACATCCCCATCTTGATCAATCTTGAAAACACAATAATCACTGCCCGTTGTGGGAGATGCAACTATAGCAGATAAAAAAATATCCCCATTTTCATTTGAACAGACATCAGTTGGCTGCATCCATTGAGAAAAAAGATTATCCGCGTCAAAAGATGGAGATAAATAGTCTTTTCTGAAAAATACTTCACCAGTGCTACTGAGCCAAAAAAGTGAGGCGTGGTTAATCCCGTCTATGTAGGATGTGGTGCCTATTAAGAACACCTCGTCAGACACCCATGTGTTGACATTACCGAAGTTGAGAAATTCTAAACTGTCATTTCCGATTAATTCGGACGATAGAACATTACCATTGTGATCAATTTTGCGAAAAAACTGTCTTCGAATGAGAGCGTCTGGAACCAATTCATGGGCGACACCAGAAATCAAATATCCCTCAGGCAGTTCCACAACATTAGATGCCACACTAACATAGTCATAGAAAAATCGATGGCTAAAAGTTATCTGTCCAGTAAGGTCATAGGTCCCTGCCACAACAATAGCCATGACCAGAATGAAAACAGACAGAAACCGTGATTTAGAAACCGACATTAAAAGTGCTTGATGCATAGTGTCGAATTTACTATTAATCTACGAAATTGGAATGAATATCGATCCAACCTTGACTGGGCTCCACTTTACACCTCTGATTTTGTTGGATCAATCCCTAAAACTACTCTCAAGTGCATAACATCTCAATTAGTTTCATGTTACTGCTAATAAGTACTTTTATAAAAAACACCTGTACTCAATTCAGATCAAGTACAGGCATTCAGTATCTCAAATATCATCCATTTGGCACATGTTAATCATATGCTAAGTAAATGTCTTATTCTTTCACAAAAGAATGACTCAATGTTGTATTGGCAGTTGTGATTCTCATTGAATATACACCTACAGAAAGGGTATTTACGTTGATCTCATTTGTAATCGGCGAAAAGATGGCTTCAAGAATTTGACCGGTTGAACCAATTATATGAATTGATTCTATCGTTTCAATCGCTATTCCGTCGATCTTGATAGTGCTGCTAGCCGGATTAGGATAAACGCGGATTTTAGTTTCAGCATATGTTTCAATCCCATCACTAATTTCATTCTTGAACATTCTACCAGTGTTACCTGCAGCATATCCAACAGTAGGAGATGGAAAGTCGATTTCGTACGGTCCACCGAAAAGGACAAAAGGATCATCAGTCAAATCGTAGTCTTCAGTCCACGATGCTCCACCATCAACTGTTTTGAGGATCACGCCATTGATCGAACTGGCATATGCTATATCCTCTGATACAATTTCCAATCCACGTAAAACACTACCAGATGCCGTTGCAACGGTTGTTTGTGTCCATGTTTCACCAGCATCTTCGGTCTTTAAAATAATCCCCGAACTACACGCAATGTAACCTACAGATTCATTGATAAACTCAATATCATTCGTCGGAAAGGTCGTTGGCAAAGTTATTTCCGACCACGTATCTCCTCCGTTAGTTGACTTAAGCAACAATGCCGAACCATTGCCAATAATGAAACCTGTAGAACTATTTACGAACTCAACATCCATAAGACCATAGAATCCTTGGGGGGTATCCAGAACTTCAAGCGTTTGTCCGCCATCAGTTGTTTTATACACTTCGTACCCAACCAATATTCCGTTATTTTCATCAAAAAAATGTGAGCTAATTATTCGAGACGTGTTAACTGTTACAGGTATTGGTGACCAGTTAATTCCTCCATTTGTGGTTTTGTACAATAATGCATCGAGCGGATCCAAATACCCTCCCATAGCATAACCTACCATAGAGCTCACCATTTCAATGTTGTTAAACCCTAAAGTAGAAGGTGTTTCACTAGGTGGAACCGAAAGCACAGTTGTCCATGTTAAACCACCATTAGTTGTCTTCTGAATTATTGCATCCCCGTTCGGCACTGTATTCGTCCCGACGATAAACCCATTATTCACATCCATAAATTCAATTTTCTGAACGCTGATTAATCCAATCGGTGCAACATTTTCCCATTGAGCAAAAAGAGTGCAACCAACGAGCAAGGCAGCACACGTCAAAGTAACATTTTTCATATTTGATTTAGTTTAATAATGAAACTCAAATCTATGATAATTTTACATCAATAATGCTGTACTTCTAAGCAAAAAGTTCCTTCCTGAGCAGTTCCTCTCTTTCGCAGCAAATAGGAAGTTCTAAATCATGTGTCAAAGACAGATATTAGTTCAATAATCTATCAAGTAGAAGCTTTTCCGCGCTACGATCTATTTGTGACCAAACATCGCTTTCTCCATCATTTGCCAGCGGCTTAATCAAACTCACTAAACCGATCCACGAAATCATTACGCTTCTTCTTCGAGGCGAGTGGCTGGTAGGTGAAGCTCAACTTGTTCTCCTTGATCTTGCGCTTGTCATCTTTGATCTCCGACATGAGGGTCATGAATGCTTTGTCAGAACTTGACACGTTCATAATGCCCAACTTGTACTCGAAATAATACCAGTTGGCCGGATCGAGTTCCAAGTAAATCCGCACTACATCGGCACTTCTTCGCTTTTCTACTTCGATCTTGCCTTTTACATAGCGGAAAATCTGCTTTTTGTCGATCGTCGCAATTCCTATCGCGCCTACAGTTTGGTATGACTCATCCAATGCATTCCACTCCCACTTGGTATCGGCCAAGAAGAAGGTGCTTTGCAGTTCTTTGGGCAATCGCTTGAACTGACCGTTGATATTCAAGTCTGAGATAACCTTATCCGATTCTTCCAGCCCCATAATCTCTTTGATCGAGTACTCGTATTGCGTTTTTGTGATATCCACAGGACTCAAGCCTGGCCAAGCGGCTACCTGATCCGAGATATACTTCAAGGCGCCTTCGTCAAATAGGAAGTTCAGCGCGGTAATTCCTTCAATGGATGTCTCGTTCTTTTGCGAATTGTTTCTCACTGTTCCAATGTTCTCCATTTTGAACAGACCGAGGTCCACTTGGAAATCAATCTTTCCAGCTCCTGTGATTTCACAGCTTTCAGTATTCAACTCGACTAAGTTTCCTGGCAGATTGGCTTGCTTGATTTTCTCTTTCGAACCTACCTTGTACTTCTTCGTCGGCTTGTCGTAATGCAAGAATCCAAGTGCTTCGATGGTTCCTTGGTCGTCACGGTCTTTCTTGGCCGATAAGAAGGCGCTGTACAACTCGATAGGCGTGTCATCAGCAACCATGACTCCTACTCCAAGCTTTCTTGCTCCCATGTCTCGCAAATTGGTATCAATCGGGATATAGATGTCGTTCGGATCGATGACTGAGGCAAACTTCAACCAATTTCGTTCCACCCCTTCGCAGATATGCAGTATGCGCGTTCCTCCCTCGAAGGCGAGGTGCTCTTGGTTGGCAAACAATTCAAAGTCGCCGTAAAACTCAAAGAAAGGACTCAAGAAAAATTCGTCCTCCTCGGCAATGAATCCAGCTCCTACTGTCTGCAAGGTTGTATCCACTTCCAATTCGGCAATATGGATAATCTGCTCTTTCTTGTTCTCGTCAACATAGGTATAATCCCCTTCTCCGTCGTAGTCCAGTCGGCCATTGATATTCAAGGTCGCGTTGTAAATTCTATGAAATTGCGTCACGTAATTGGAAACAACGGTTGAGTTGACCAAAGGATCCATTTTCGCCCGCTTCCTGATTTTTACCATTCCACTGTCCGGCGTGATCTTCGAGTCGGCCACTGCGATATACTTGATCTTGCTGCAGGTTATCAAACTTTCGTCAATGTCATAAATCGCTTTCGGCGACAGGAAGTTGAGGGAGTCCTGAAGTTCGTTCACGGAGAAGAAATTCGAACTAGCCTGCTTCTCGCTTGTGTCGATCACGAAGTCGTCAGAGGCTTTACGCGAACTGGTAAGCTCCATTTCGTTGTCGTCCATGAACCACTTGAATTCATCCATGAAACACACATACTGGTTGGTAGGGAATTCGATCTTGGTCTCTCCTCCATTCGACTTGAACTCACCTACGCGGTTGTCGAAGTCTATGTCTGAATTTACATCGGTCGTTTTAAATGCTAGGTTGTCGAGTCCAGACTGCGATAGCCTAAAGTCGGAAGTATCGGCCAAAATCTTTCGCGTAGTATACGAGAAGCGCTTCGAATCCAATTCAGCTCCTGTGAAAGCCATTGTTCCCAAGCCAGTCATGCCATTGGGTGTAAGTTGCAATTCACCGTCGAGTGTCGCTTCATCTTTGAAGAATACCAAAGGCTCATCCACTGTGGCTGCAGACAATAAGTTTCTCTTAGGATAAAATGCTATGTCGGCCACCGCTGTTTTCGCTTGCGGTATCGGCACAGCTCCCGGTTGTTCGCGATTCACATAATTCGTCGTTCGACCCCTTGTGGAATCAGGGAAAAACACAAAGAAATCCGATGTTGCGGTTGTGGTCAGGTAGTCGAGATCACCATTTCCGTGCAGACCGTCGTAGTCAAGCGTAATTTCGTTCGTAAAGTTTCCAGTACCGCCGTAGATGGGCAGTCCGCCACCGGCTTCGTTTCGCTTGAATCCAAGTGACAAGTCGTCCATCAATACCAATGCCTCTTCGATATCGGGAAAGATACCTCCTGAGACCAGGGTTCCACTGAACTCGAGGTCGCCTTTGACGAAGTTGTCCAAACTGTCGATCGTAAAGGGCTGAATTTGGTAGTAGAAATTATCTCGGTTGTAAACTCCTTCTTGGATTTTCCGACTGTCGTAATAGACATATGAATTCTTCGAACAGTCAAAGATCGGATACTGCGGATACTGCTCGCTCTGGACTCCACTCTTATTGGTAGGGGCATCAATCTTCAACGTTCCAGCGATATCTTCGAGCACGTTTTTCACGCGAAGTTTCGGTCGGTTACCGTATTGATCTTGGCGCGCTTCCTCGTCTTCAACATATATTCGACAGGAATCGACCGACTTCAAATCGATATTAAATTCGTCGTAATTGAAATTGTACTCCTTCCCCATGAACTCGAAATTACCGGCCCATATTCGTCCGCCAAACTTAAAGTCCCTATTCTTCTTCAACACCACTTGTTCCTCACTGGGGTAAATGGTCACTTGTTGCGAATCACTCAGGTGGATTTGGCCTATACCTTTCAGTAGTAGATTGTAGTTGAGCAGATTAAGCTGTGCGTTGTTCCCTCTATCTACTTCTGAATTGAACTGCAATACATCGTAGTCCATTTTTCCCGCATTACGCGTAATTGTGTCAAAGAGCTTCTGATTCACCGTACACCACTGTGTATTGATGTCGTAATCCACAAATCCCTTGTTGGCCAAATCAATCAGCATTGGATGGATCTGCATCGTACCCGTCCGCAAAAACCGCGCGAGATCTTCCGCATAAAAGGATTCCCCCGCCTGTTTCGTATAGTCTTTAATCTGAGGCAAGGGATGAATCATGCTCAATCCCATCAAGGCGTCGTAACGTAATTTCTTGTAGTAGTCATTTGACTCAAACGCCGCGTAATGCTGTGTACTTCCCTTGATCGATCCCAACTCGATAAGTGGATCATCGATATTCCAATAGAGTGCCTCGAAGTACATGTCTACTTCATGGTAAGAGTTGTAATACGGACTCTGAGACCGCGCCTCGTCCGATCTCAAAAGCACTACCTCCCTAGACTTATTGTCGTATTTCAAGTTCAAGTCTGGATGCACAATCGAGTCCTCATCCAAGGTAATCGAGATGCCCACATGTCCCGAAGAAATTCTATCAGGACGAATAGCAAAGTCCAAGGACCGCGCCACCATAAACGGTTTATCATCACGATGGATAGTTAGAATTGCAGGCTCGTCAATGGTACCCGTTCCCGCAAGTTTGTTTCCCGCCATCGTGAATCCGCCATCGTAGTCTACGTTTTTGAACACATTTTTAATCTGCAATCGCTTGTTGTAGGACTCAAATTTCGGATACGAAGCGGCATCTCCTTGTTTGTCGGCCAATACCTTTTCCGTAAGCTGACCGAGCAAGGGCTCTTGAAACAACTCGTGGTAAAAACGCACTGAATCCACAATGTAGGAGGCTCCTTTGATACGAATATTGTACTCATCAAACTCGCAGTAATTCTTTTCTACATCGAGATCGGCTCGCAGCCAGTCGATTCTTCCTTTATCGCCATACCAGCGCTCCAAGGAAGGATAATAAACACCTGACGTTCCGAAAATAATGGTGCTATCCCCTTTCGAAAACCCTCTCAAATCAAGCGATGGAAAAACAATTTTGGGCACCGAGTCAAACTTGAATTCATAATTGCCATTGGACGTATACCAATCCACCGCTTTGGAATGGAAAAACCGCTTTTCGCTGAACAGTCCGGCCGAGCTTTCGAGAAACTCGGGCGTATACTTCTTCATTTTTTTATCCTCTGCAATTTGGTGAATGACACTATGCCAGTCGCTAAAAAACTGTTCGCTCTTCCCCGTATTCGGAAACGCGATCAAGGCGAGTACATAATTCTCAAATTCCGGATAGGCCTTCATCTTTTTGTCGAGCATGAGATCACCCGTGGCATAGATGATATTCTGCATATTCGGCGAGTATACTCCTGAAAGAAAGACAGGAGCAAACTCATCTTCAATGAATTTCTTACCGATTTTTTTCTTGGAAGCATCCATCACTTCAGCCAGTTCTTTGAGGAACTCTTCGGGTGAATGGGTAAAAGACTTGGCGCGCTGACCGAAGCTGACAGTGGATATCAGGAGGGCAACAATAAATATAGCAGGTTTCATCATTTTCATGAGGGACAATTTACATACCACAAATTGTACGCCGCGTCAGCACTCTTCTGATAAATGACACAAGACGATCCAATTCGTTGCATAAAAGTTGTAAAAACCTGAACGGCACCAGCGTGAAAAAGTTTTATGTGTTAACAAGTTACTGGTGGTAGATCGCGTTTTCGACCACATCATTTCTGCGTTTCAAGCTCACCGTGGTTTTTTAGCACAAGGCAAATGAGGAATCACAGCTCAAGGGCATTGTACAGCAGTAGTTGCACAGGATATTCCGCCGAGGCCTCGTTTTAATGGATACGCTATTCGTACATTTGCGCGCAGCGCCCAACCCAAAGAAACAAATGAAATTATACATCATAGCCGGTGAAGCAAGTGGAGATCTTCATGGTTCCAACCTCATCAAAGCGTTGAAAACCAAGGAGGCAGATCTTGACATTCATTGTTGGGGTGGCGAGCTCATGGAAGATGCTGGGGCGACACTTGTCAAGCACTACCGCGACCTCGCTTTTATGGGATTCGCCGAGGTAATTGCCAACCTGGGAACCATTCTCAAAAACATCAAATTTTGCAAGGAGAACATCGAAGAATTTGCACCCGATGCGCTCGTTCTCATTGACTATCCCGGTTTCAATATGCGCATTGCCGAGTGGGCACATGAAAAAGGAATCAAGGTATTCTATTATATCTCACCCCAAATTTGGGCTTGGAAGCAGAACCGTGTTCACAAGATCAAGCGCGTGGTGGATCGCATGCACGTCATCCTGCCTTTCGAAAAACCTTTTTACGACAAATTTGACTACGACGTTGAATTCGTGGGGCATCCCCTTCTCGACGAAATTGTTGGAAACACCAATTCCGAAAAAGACGAAGCCGCGTCGTTCAGAAAGGAGTTTTCATTGGACGATCGGCCTATTATTACCTTGGCGCCAGGCAGTCGCAAACAAGAGATCTCGCGCATGTTGCCGGTCATGAATGAAGTGGCCAAGCGATTTCCCGATTATCAGTTTGTCATCGCCGGCGCACCTTCGCAACTCGTCGAGTTCTACCAAGAATTTGCCGATAGCGATCTAAAAATCATCCACGGCCGTACCTATGACCTTTTCCAACACAGCATCGCCGGACTCGTCACGAGCGGAACAGCGACTCTTGAAGCGGCCCTCTTTCGCTTGCCTCAGGTCGTATGCTACAAAGCAGGATGGATTTCGTATTGGATTGCCCGCCAGTTGGTCAAGTTGAAGTATATCTCTTTGGTGAACCTAATTATGGACCAGCAAATCGTCACCGAGTTGATCCAGCACGACATGAACGCCGATCGAGTTGAATCTGAATTGAAGGCCATCTTGTCGGAAAAAGTCCGCCTTAAAATGAAGCAAGACTACGATCAACTGCACACCTTACTTGGTGGTCCGGGAGCATCAGAAAGAACTGCCGCTTCAATGTTGAAAATTCTCCATTCCAATTGATTTTTGAGCAAGCGCTCGACTTATTTTTGCGACCATGCGCAAATGGATTGCCCTTCTCTCCTTACTTTTTCCTCTAGCCCTTATCGCCCAAGACGTGATCAAGGTTGGGATTTTTGCGGGGATTAAATCCAACGGCGGAAAATTGGTCGCCAGTAAGGGAGACTATATTGTAGTATCCGAAAGGGACACCTTAGTCATAAGGGAAGGACAGTCGGCCGATTTCCGTGCAAACGGCGAGGAAATTCGGGTAACGGTGAATGGCCGGTCGAAAACCTTTCATCGCAAACTCACCTTTCGAATCAACGGTTGGGATTGCGAATTCTCGCTGCAGCCTTCGGGGCTCAAGCAACGCACCTACTACGACAATTTGAATGTATACGCCAAAAACGGGCGTGTCATCTATGTGAACGAACTCGATTTGGAGAAGTATGTAGCCGGTGTCGTTGAATCGGAAGCGGGTGCACAGTATACCAAGGAGTACTATAAGGTGCAGTCGATTATTAGTCGGACCTACGCACTCAGCAACTTGCAGCGACATCAAAAGGAAGGTTTTCACTTGTGCGACAAAGTTCACTGCCAGGTCATGTTTGGCAAAGTGAGCTATAACGACGACATCCTCTTCGCCGCCTATGAAACGCAGAATCAGGTCTTGGTCGACCAAGATATTAATTTGATTACAGCAGCCTTTCATTCCAATTGCGGCGGACATACCGTCAACGCCGAGACCGTATGGAGCAACTCACTCACATACCTTGTAGGCGTGCCAGATACTTTTTGCCTGAACATGAAACAAAGCCATTGGGAAAAGAAAGTACCTATTGGCGAATGGGAATCCTACTTGAAGGAACACGGCTGTACATTGTTGCCAGATAGTTTGGACACCTCCGATACACTTGGTGTAGAAGCCCGAGAATTCTTTCGCGGCGACAGCACCTCCATTCGACTTGTGGACATCCGCAGTAAATGGAAATTGAGAAGCACCTCCTTTGTCATTGAACAGGACGACACGCATGCGTATTTCAAAGGGCGTGGATTTGGCCATGGCGTGGGACTTTGCCAAGAAGGAGCCATTCACATGGCGGAGTTGGGACACCTTTATCCTGAGATTTTGCACACCTATTATACGGATGTGCATTTGATCGATCGCAAGCTCATAGATTTCTTTAGAGAGTAGTTCATTGTGAACCGGTTAACATTCTTTAAATCCATTTAACATGGACTAATTACATACTCGCGTACATTAGCGAAGCGTAATTAATCAAACCCTCGTTGCATGAAAACACGATACATACACCAATTCTTTTTGGCTTTGTTTGCTCTTGCCATTTATGCCCCAATCTCTGCCCAAGATACCGGCAAAGCTAAGGTCAAAATTAAGAAGAGCGAAAACGGAACCACCGAAGAGTCTTACGAAGAATACGACCTTACTGAAGGACAAGATATCGAAGACATTCTACGTCAGCTAGATCTTCTAGATGAATTCGGTCAGCTCAAAGATGGCCAAGCATTCGAGATTAGTATTAAGAAACTCGAGGGTGAGGATGAATTACAGAATTACGATATCTCTTTCTATCCGGAAGGACATGAATTCCGAGCCTTTCTGGGCGTAATGCTCAAGGAAAATCGCAGCAACGGAGAAACAGAAATCGAAGGAGCTCTAATCACTGAAGTATACGAAGGCACAGCGGCTGAAGCAGCTGGTTTGCAGGCAGGCGATGTAATTGTCGGCATTGACGACGAGCCCATTAACTCAGTCGGCGAATTGGTTGAATACATTGGCATGCATGAAGCAGGAGACCAAGTAACTGTAAAGTATGAGCGCGAAGGCAAGTCGAAAAAAACCAAAGCAGATCTTGGCGAGAGACCAGTAGAAGACAATGTATTCTACTTCAACGATATTGGCAACATGCCAGAAATTCAAGGCTTGGATCGCCTAGTCTTTCCTGAAATGGCCGAGCCACTCTTCTTTGAAGAAGGCAATATGCAGATGGAAGATCGTACCTTCTTAGGTGTAAGCCCAGCATGTGGATTGGAAGAAGGAGAAGGTATTAAATTGGGCATGATCACACAAGGCTCTTCTGCCGAAGAAATGGGTCTATTGGAAGGTGATCGCATCACGGGCTTCAATGGCGTGGCGATCAACAATTTTGACGAGCTCACTAAATCAATCGAAAGCGTTGATCCAGGCGATGAAGTGAAGATTGACATCATCAGAGATGGAAAGAAGAAGAAAATCAAAGGTGAAATTGGCAAGCGATCTTATACACGTTGCAACGACATGGATGTATTCCATGAATACAAAGGATGCGACGAAGGTGGCAACATCATGTACAACTACGAGTTCAACTTCGATGAGGAAGACATGCAAGGTTCTATGGAGCGTCTCATGGATCAATTGAACGAGCGCGAAGCCGAATTGCAAGAGCAAGCAGTTCAAAGAGGCCAACGAGAAATAGCCCTAGCCGAAAGCAACACCTTGATGGAAGTGAGAATCGATATCGAGACGATCACTGAAGAGGATATGGATCAAGTCAACTCATCTGCTTCACCAAGATTAAGCAACGAAAACGATTTGACCTTGGAGAACATTAGCTTCTACCCCAACCCAAACAATGGGCAGATCAACTTGAACTTCCAATTGAACGACCGAGAGCCAGTAGATATCTTGCTTTACGATCAAAATGGAAGTATAATCTACAAAGAGAGTGTGCTGAACTTTTCAGGAAGCTACTCAAATACAATCGACATTTCAGATCAAGCAGATGGCTCGTACTTTTTGCAGATCATGCAAGGAGAGCGTACTTATAGCAAGAAAGTAATTAAGAATAACTAGTCTATTCAAACACATAGGATTTCGATCCGATGAAAGAGAGCTTAAGGGCTCTCTTTTTTTTGTTGTTGATTTCCTATTTCATCAAGACAAACTGACTATCCACGTGCGCATCAACCCAGTGGACGATGTTCGGTACAATATTTACGTATTTCCCGGGAGTAAGGCTATGCGTTTCTCCTTCAATATTCGCAAAAGTCGCTGATCCCGATACGCACAACAAAAGAGCTGGGACCTTGGTCACGTGCTCCTTCAAACGCTCATCGGCCTTGATCTTCAGAGCCAATGCTTTCCCCTCCTGTCCTTCAAAAAGAGGAACCGCTGATACGGGCTTTCCGGCTTGATGTAATGTATTCAATTCCATGGTCGAAAGTTTGCCCAAAGGAAGCCAATCAATTCGGGAAATTTAATTGCATTCGTCATCGGAGAAAATGATTTCCAATAGCTTCTTTATTTAGCACAAGGCAAATGAATAAAAATAGTGCAAGTGCAAGTTTTTAGTGCAAGCTCTTAGTTTCGGGCTGGTATAATAGAGGAAGAGATAAATAGGAAGAGATAAATAGCAAGAGCACTCTTTGATCAGCTTTAAAAGTGACTATAATAGTAATCTCATTTTCCATCTAGCGCAAGGCAAATCACACCAGACAACTCTGCGCAGCCAAGGATAAACTTAGGCAGAACAGCCGATCTCAATATATCTAACGAGCCCAATGGGTCTTCAAACCTATTTTTCATTATATCCAACGATTGCCGTGCAGAGCATCATAATCTAGTTTTGGTGCCATCCTAATGGGTTACTCTAGATAGAACAAGGCAAAGAATTTCACCAGCCAGTTAACAGAGCTAATTCTTGGACTGAATGGAATTGATGAAAACTATTTAACCCCTTCTATTAAAAAACTAAGTATTATGAGAAAGTTAATGGCAATTTTAATGCTGGTTATGGTCGTTGCGATCGTTCACACCGGATGTAAGAAAGACAAAGACGAAATAGCCACCTGCAATGATGGCATCCAAAACGGAAATGAGTCAGGAATAGATTGTGGAGGCAGTTGCGATCCATGCGAAGTTGAAATTATTCCAACCTGCGACGATGGAATCCAAAACGGAGACGAAACAGGAATCGATTGTGGTGGAGATTGTGACCCATGTGAAGCAGAGCCAACCTGCGACGACGGCATCCAAAATGGCGATGAAACTGGAGTCGACTGCGGTGGTAGTTGTCCGCCTTGTGAAGTACTGCCCACTTGCAATGACGGAATACAGAACGGAGATGAAACAGGCGTTGATTGCGGTGGTAGCTGCCCCGAATGTCCATTTGAATGCGGAACGAGCACAATTGTCGATATAGATGGAAACGTGTACAATACCGTGGCCATTGGTTCGCAGTGCTGGATTGATCGCAATCTCTCTGTAATGACATTGACCAACGGAACACCAATAGCCTCCATCTCTGATGTAGATGCATGGGACACATATTTGCCGGCAAGGTGCTACTACGGTAACGATGCTGGCAACGACGCAGAATTCGGACAATTGTACAATTGGCACGCCGTAGCTACAGGGAACTTATGCCCCAACGGTTGGCACATTCCTTCAGCCGATGACTGGGAAGCTTTGGATAGTTATCTTGGAGGAAGTACATCTGGCGCACAATTAAAGCCTGGTGGTGGCACAGGGTTTGATGCCCTATTTGGTGGACATAGATGGCCTGTTGGTCAATTCTTCGACGTCGATAGCAGAGGATACTTTTGGTCGGCTACAGCAGCGTCGTCCACAGATGCCAAGCGATACAAAATATCATCAAATGCATTGCTTACACTACAATCTGTCTACAAAGAGTTTGGAAATTCATGTCGCTGTATGATGGACTAATCATCACATTTAAGTCATTTGACCTTTTGGCGATTGACATGTTCAATTGGACTGAAAAACAAATATCTAAGGGAATCCCGTGTGCTCAGCATTGCGGGATTCTTTCGTTCATGACCACTTGCTACAAGATTCCGAAATCAGTGCAATAGAACAATAGAAATGCTTTAGTA
>JADFAK010000036.1 GCA_015665315.1 Flavobacteriales bacterium
TTGGTAATGTCATACTTAAAGTTGTACGTACGTGTCCAATTCCAGGTCTTCATATTTTGGGTCTGAATGAGCACATCTGACTCAATCCCAAACAATTCGGCCGTATTGTTTCTGATTCGGCTAATCTCATACGTACGATCCATTGACGTGACGAAAGAGAACTGCTTGATACCAGGGTAGAAATTAAAATCTTTGAGCCACTTTAAATATGGTGATGTTTTTATGACGCCCATTTGGGCAAATGGCTTAATCTCTTTCGGGTTATTGTTCCATGTATAATTGAAACTTCCTCGATAGTTTTTATTGATCCTAAACTCGGTATTGATATCACGCTGATACAATTCATTGTAGGCATATGAGACCGAGAAATTTGAAATGTTGTAGAATCTAGTCTTCTTCGAACCGCCCTTACCTTTGGAATTGCCTTTCGACGATCCTTTGTCGGAACCTTTGGATCCCTTTTCTTTCGGTCCTTTATCTTTTCCTTTGGGGACAATCTTGACATTGGTAAAGTTGATGCTTCGCCGCTTGACCATAGTCTGCGCTTTCTTCTTGCGCTGATTGTCCAAATTCGGAACATCGTTTAATTCGACATCTGGACTCAGAGGGTCGTATTGAGGGGTTGTCACCGTCTGCGAAAATCCGACGTACATAGGTAATTGCACACCCAAGTCTTCTGGGAAGAATTTACCAAGCTTCAGGGTTGAGTTGGCGTCAACTCCCATGATTGTCTCTTGTTGACGTTCTTGGACACGTTGTTCCAAAGTTCCCCAACCTGGCTTGCTAATGTTACCAGCAACAGACAAACTACCGAAGTCGGCCAGTCCGGCATTCACACGTGCAAGTGCAGCCCATCCGCCGCTCTCATCGAAGTCGGCCAAACGAAGCTCATTCACCCAGATATTGGCACAAACAGGAGCTCCGTCATCGACTGATGTGTAGGGGTTTCCATTGGCTTCTGGGTTTCTAATACCGATCATCACGATCACTACGTTGGACAGGTTAGGATTTCCCTTTACCTTCATTTGCGCAGCTCCATCAAACTCAATGTACTCTTGTAACAATGAATAATCTTGTGGTCTAGAGACCTTCAAGGTTTGCAGCTTTTTTAATTCGATTTCTAGATTGTTGGCTTCTGGCCAAATATCATCGTCGTCGTTACTGTACCATGGGGTTGCTTGCAAGGGCAATTCATACTCGTAGTAGTTATCCGTGAAATCACTTCCCATACGGACAAAACAAGTTATTTCCTTATCCTGCAAATCTTCGACACTACCAGCAGCCTCAGCATGTATAAACATTTTCAGCTTCTTGTATCTTCTCATGTCGAAATTAACCGCCCGGTACGCTGCCCGGGCATCGCCATCGAGCAGGTTGCAGACCGTCAGTGACATGGACTGTTCGTTCAAACTACGTAGGTTGGCTGTACCCACATCAATTTCACGAATGATTCCTGGAGGAATAACATACTTAATAGGATCACGGTTTCCATTCTCCTCAATATTCACTGCAGCGATATTGAAGATCGTAGGATCGTCATCGTTGGGTTCAATTTCTTGCGGACCAGCCAAGTTTTGCTCAAATCGTCTCCATTCTCCACGAACAAGTTCCATTCTGGCAAAACGCAAAGTCACTTCCTGCTCAAAGCCTTTCATGAACATTCGAATGAAACGAATAGAACGGAAATCAGAAATTGAGCCGTGACGGCTAGTGAATTCTTTTACTGGAATCTTGAATTGGTACCAACGCACCGATTTCGTCTCACCATTGGGTAAGTTCTCTACCGACGCCACAAAGCTATCGGTGATATAATTGCTACCAATATTGTTCTCTCCAAGATCACCAGGACGCAAACTCAATTTATATTGGTAGTAACTCTCAACTGTGCTCAGGGTAAGGTCTTGGTTGATGTCCTCGGTATTCGGAATCGTCGTTGCGGTGATCGGAAAACCATCGGGAGTTGAGGTATTGGAGTTTCCTTCGTAGCCGTTAAAATTCTTGTAACGCTCAATCACATTGAGATTTGCGTTATCTGCCGCATTGCTCCTGAAGTAGGCAAAATCATCGGCCGCTGGATCTTGTGTATACTTTGCCAGGGCGTTGGCATTCAAGTTGGTCAAACTAGCCAGGTAATCGGCAAACTGTACTGTTTCTTCCTGACTGTTCAATCCATCCAATCCGATATCTTGTTGTGCATAGCTGCTTGTGCTATTATCGAAGGCATTAACTACATTAAAAGTTGAAGGATCTGGAACGAAACCCCAAGTTGACTCTAAGATTGGCAAGTCTTGTTGATCGGTTGGATATCCGTTTTCGTAGGAAAGTTTCGAATCGTTGAGGAGGTCCTCATTCACATTACCCAGGTTGATATAAAAATCACCACCACTGGTATTTTCAGAATCTTCATGGAAGGGGTCCATGACCCAGAATTGCATGAATTCGATGTTCGACGCCTCAAAATCGGTCGTCGTTAACGCTCGTTGAATTCCACCCCATCTATCGCCTGGGGAAACCAACGTTCCATCTGGATTCAATCCTGCCGCGGTTGCCGTTCCATCTTGCGGCACATAGTTGTAGGGGCCTCTTTCGTCAGGATAGAAGGTCATATCAAAGGTCGCCACGTTCGGAGGAGTTCCTGCGGGAAGCTCACGATTTGGGAACACCTCGTTCTCAAGTACCTCACGCATACGGTGATCGCTCTGCATATCGTCGTTAATGTTCGACGGAGTCAAGTTATTGTCTCTGAAGAACAGTGGATCGATGATATACCAACTAAATTTCGCACGGTTGTAGTTGAACTCTAAATCATTTTCAAGTCCGCCCTCCGGAAACAAAGTCGATTCTTGAAGTTTAGGTGTACTTGCCAAGAACCACTGATTAATGCTTCGAATATCGATGGTGCTTTGACTTCCCTCAAAGTCATCCAAGTAGGCATTTCCGTCTTTACCAACTGCTTTGGAGTGACCAGGAATTAAGTAAGCACCTTCGGCCGAGAAGTCTATATTAGACTTGGCTTTGGTATCTATCAAAGGAATGGCATCGACCATTCTGGTAAGCCAATCAGATTCTTTTTGGTAGGCGACATCTAAACCCACAATCGTGTTGTTCACAGGTTCGTCTCCGATATTCACTTTTTGCGTGAGTGGTCTTTCTCTCAAATTTAAGAGTGTACCCCCAATATTAAAGTTCTCACTCAAGGTATAATCGAAACGCGTACCCAACATGGTCTTCGTTTGAATATTAAAGAGTGAATTACTTTCGAGCGAGATTTTAATCGGTGTGCCCGACTCCAGGATACCTTCATTGATAATACGCACTCGACCTAAATTGTAGTCGACGGTATAGTCTTGATTCTCTACCAACTTCACACCACCAGCGGTCACAGAAACGGAACCACGTGGAATATTGATCGAATTCAAAGAAATCTCGGATCCCGAAGAAGATTGGAATTGACCTCTAATCTTAAACCTGTTCTTAGACGGAATTTGTTGGGCCGCTGTTTTTGTTGAATCGTACAGCTCTTGATAAACGATTGAATTCACCACGGCATCGGCCTCATCTTGTGACGAGAGACCATCTCGAATCACACCTTCAAGGTGAGAACCAAACGGCTCGGCCACTGGAAAGTAAATTCGACCGTTTTGGGAATGAATCAATCCACCTGTTGTCGCTGCATTGTCAATGTAGTCAAAAACACCATCTGGATAAGTCATTCCGTTCACATCCAAGCGGTCCATATTGAGCACCTGGATAAGCAGTTTACCATCGAGTGGCTCGCGTGCGATATAGTTTTGATCTATACCCGTCGACGGATTGTTGTACCAAACATCCAGTCTGAAATTATCTTTTTGAACACCGAACGCTCCAATATTGTAGACGTTCTTCATCATCAAATCCCACATTGGCGAGTGGACATTCGTAATGGATGACTTCAGCATCTTCAACACCAACGCGCTCGGAGCAGTGAAACCATCTTGTGACATTGTTCCTACTTGGAAAGTCTCTCCACCTAAGGTGTATTCATATCCCACTGCAAGCACCTCGGCGTTGTTCAAGGACTGACGAAGGGAGATAAAACCTAGTCGGCTATTATAGGTATACTCTGAAGGGTTCAGTTTTCGTGCATTTCCAACACGTTCATAGTGGATACCTTGCTGGTAACCCATGTTCATTTGTTGAATCGCTTGATTGGCATTGTTAAAAGCCACAACCTCATCGTTCTGAACCATATCTTGGTAGATATCATTATTCGTATTCGACGGGTTTCCTAATGTAGTAGGTGTAGAATTGTTGGTCAAATCTGGAATAGGCAGATCGTCAGACATTCTATTGCCAGGTTCTCCCAAATCTGTAAATGCGATAACATTTCTTACATCCTGGGTATTGGCTTGGGTATTTACAACCCACACTTCAATTCTTGTAATGTTTACTCCAGAGCCTACGACTGGTAGACTTGACATCGATTGGTCGTACGAATCAAAGAAATACTGACCTAGGAAGTAGTGTCTGTTGGCATCGTAGTTATCACCTTGGATCTCAAAAAGCTGAGTTTGTGCACCACCCTCTACTTCAATATCCTTTCTTTCACCTTTTTGTTGTGAGAAAACTGTGGTATTGCGCAGACGTCCAAATTGTGTTTCCAGCTTAAGACCGAACAGACTTTGAGAACCAGTAATTAAGGTTCCAGGAAGTGGCATACTTACGTTACCTGCCTCAATTTTCTTGATGATCTCATCTTCATCACCTGTGTACTCCAGCTTCATTTGATTTTCAAAATCAAAAGTAGCCTCGGTGTTGTAATTGGTCGTCAGCTGCATCTTTGTTCCGATGTTTCCAACAACGTTCAACTGAATTCTCTGATCAAAATCAAAAGTCGAAATTCTTCTTTGGCGCTCGGGAATTCTTGGATTGTCTGTTTTGGAAATATTGACGCCGAAAGTCAGCTCAGCCGTTCCTTGCGGTCTGATCTCAATTTCATTTCCTCCAAAAATATCGTTGAACTTCTCGCCGCCAACGCTAATAGATGGGGCGAATGCTCTTGCTGCGGCGTCTTCCTCTTCTTCTATCTCATCCCAATATTCCGACAGGTTTTGACTCATGTCATAGTTGAGGTATTCCTCAAGAGTCATCGACGTCGGATTTCTGAAATTTATACGATCTCCGATTGTTTGGACGACCACATATTCTCCGGTGATGGGATCATACTCAATTGAATATTGAACGTTATCAGGAAGGGGCAAACTAACACCACTTGAACTTTCGTGTGGATTGATGTTATCTTCATTGGGCCATGGCAAATCTGACGTATCACGAAGGGCATCCAAGAATGATGGCGACTCAACTACTGGTCTTGAACTGTATTTGGGTTTGGAAAATGGGCCTACGCCCAAATTGGCACTGCCTGCCCAAAAAAGGGCCACAAATAGAGCAGCTACAGCAAATTTCACAACAACACTGAATCTTCTTCCACCCATATTATAGTTGCTTCAGCGCACGTTTTATTAGCTCCTCAAGAGCAATATCATTCCCTTCCTGCATGAGAATTTTTTCGAGAGTTTTTTCAGACTTGACCTTGTCGAACCCTAAGGACGACAAAGCAGACAACGCCTCTGATTTGTTCCTATTGCCTCCGACGGCAATTTTTTCAAAAGAAGAGGCATCGTCTTTGAGCACCTTATCGTGCAAATCTACAATAATTCTTTGCGCTGTTTTAGCACCAATTCCTTTGATCCCTTGTATCGTGGCTACGTCTTGAGAATAAATAGCCTGCTTCACCTCATCGGGGGAAAGAGATGACATAATCATTCGTCCCGTAGTGGCACCTACACCAGACACAGAAATCAGCTTAATAAAAATAGATTTCTCTTCTTCCGTTGCAAAACCGAACAGCATATGTGCATCCTCGCGGATCACCTGATGGGTGAACAACATACACAGTTCATCATCTGGCAATTTCGAAAAAGTATGCAAAGAAATGTGCACATAGTAGCCAACACCACCGCACTCAATTACCGCATGAGTAGGGCTTTTCTCAATCATTTTTCCGCGGAGGTGATGAATCATAGTCTAGTTGGCTTGGGTACTATCTTGAAATAGGGCTCGAAAATAAGAAATACTAATCGCTTACACCACCCTTATTTCGGACGAATTACACCTTACTTAGTTTGCGCGTCCAAAGCTGCTATTCGAACCATATTAATAATCTCTCTAACTGAACACCCCATTTGCAGTATATGAAAGGACTTTTTCATTCCAAGGAGCACTGGGCCAATGGCTTCCAATTCACCCATGGATTGCATTAATTTATATGCGATGTTTCCAGCCGCCAAGTTGGGAAAAATCAACACATTCGTCTTCTTGTTGGTGAGAGTGGAGAAAGGAAAAATGTCCGACAGAATTTCATTGTTCAAAGCAAAATTGGCTTGAATCTCTCCATCAACCGTCAGCTCAGGATGTGTTTCCTTGAGTATACTCGCCGCATCTCGCATTTTCTCGGCATCGTAGCCTTTGGCCGATCCAAAGTTGCTGTAGCTCAAGAGGGCTATTCTAGGTGTAATCTTCATTTGCTGAACAGCCTTGGCAACCAACAAGGTAATTTCAACTACTTCTTCAGCTGTCGGATTTGTATTAACCGTTGTGTCGGCAAAGAATACGGGTCCTTGCTTCGTCTGGAAAATGTACATTCCCGCCACCACCTTGGTGTCATCTTTAAGTCCGATAATCTGCAATGCCGGACGAATCACTTGGCGATAGTTTCGAGTTATACCTGAAATCAAAGCATCGGCATAACCGCTTTCAACGAGCATGGCTCCAAAGTGATTTCGATCGCGCATCAAATTGGTAGACTCGAAAAGTGTAAGCCCCTTCCTTTGTCTTTTCAAGAAAAATACGTTTCCAAAATATTCACGCTTGTCACGCTGGGAATCATCTCTTGGATCAATGATTTCAACATCACCAAGTTCCAAATTATGCTTTTCGATAAGCTGACGAATGATGTGCTCCCTACCTAATAATACAGGAATAGCGATTCCTTCATCGATGGTTCCTTCAGCTGCTTTGAGAATTTTATAATGCTCTGCCTCGGCAAACACAACACGTTTTGGCCGCTTCTTAGCGCGTTCGGAGATATTGCGCATTAGCTTATTGTCATTCCCCAAGCGCTTGAGTAGACCTCGCTCGTATGCACCCCAATCTTTAATTGTGAGTCCGGCGACACCCGAATCAATTGCTGCTTTTGCAACTGCGCTTGAAACATGCGTAATAAGCCGAGGATCCAACGGTTTGGGAATAATCAACTCTCGACCAAAAGAAATATCACGCTGCTCGTAGGCCTCGTTTACTTCGGCGGGAACTGGCTCTTTGGCCAATCGGGCGAGCGCATGAACCGCTGCCAATTTCATTTCATCGTTGATACAACTTGCGCGAACATCCAATGCCCCTCTAAATATGTAGGGAAACCCCAACACATTATTCACCTGATTTGGGTGATCGGAACGACCGGTGGCCATGATCACATCCTTCCTTGCGGCAATTGCTTCGTCGTAAGGAATTTCGGGGTCAGGATTGGCTAAGGCAAAGACAATCGGATCCTTAGCCATGTCTTTTATCATACTTCCGGTGACGATATTTCCTTTTGACAAGCCTAAGAAAACATCAGCTCCTTTTAGTGCCGACTTCAAACTGTCGAAACTATCTTCACTGACAAATTCTTTCTTACGATCATCGATATCATCTCGCGTCGTTGAGATCAAGCCTTTGCTGTCAAACATCCCAATCTTCTTAGGGTCAACCCCTAACTTGATCATCAATTTGGCACAGGAAATGGCCGCCGCACCGGCACCGCTGATCACAATTCGAATATCACCTATGTTCTTTTCTGCGATCTCAAGGGCATTGATCAATGCTGCAGAAGATATGATAGCCGTACCATGCTGATCATCGTGCATAATGGGAATCGACAATTCTTTTCGCAGGCGTTCTTCAATTTCGAAGGCTTCTGGAGCTTTGATATCTTCCAAATTGATTCCACCAAAAGTTGGCGCGATAGCTTTGACCGTCTGCACAAACAAATCCACATCGGTAGCATCGACCTCAATGTCAAAGACATCGATATCGGCGAATATTTTGAAAAGAAGGCCCTTTCCTTCCATCACAGGCTTACTGGCTTCGGGGCCAATATCCCCCAATCCGAGTACGGCTGTGCCGTTGGAAATCACGGCGACCAAATTGGACTTGGCCGTATACTTATAGACATCTTGAGGATTTGCAGCAATAGCCAAACACGGTTCTGCAACGCCAGGAGAGTAGGCCAGCGACAAATCGCGTTGCGAGCTCGTCGGCTTTGTTGGAACTACTTCTAGTTTACCGGGTCTACCTTGTTCGTGGTAATCCAGTGCTTCTTTCTTTCTTATCTTAATCATAAATCGGCGGCAAAAGTAGCTCAATAGAACTGAGCATGGTTATGGCGTGAAGGAAAATGCGGTTAATCGACCATTGTTGGATGCAACGAGGATTGCGCATTTGCCTTGTGCTAAAGTGACAACACTTAAATCTTTGGTATTAAAAGGTGCATAAAAACCACTGTAGAGCACATTATTCGGAATGAAACCATTCGGTGAGTTCAACAATAGGCAACCGTTGCTCGCGTCGTATCGTGTCGTTTCAACTTCGGCGTCAAAATGATTACCAGCGGAGAGAATATCCAAGGATCCGTCTTTATTGAAATCGTCCACAACAAAATCCATTATTGGAGCAATTTGGACTTGATTGGGCAATGGTTCGAACGTGAATTTACCGTTGTCATTTCTGTAGATTCCCGATCGAAACTCATTTACTTGGTGAAACAAAGCCTGATCGAGCGCCTCTCCATAAATTTCATCCAAGGAAGCAGTAGCATACCCTTCATAGTTCTCGAATTTCTCGGAAACGAAGGGCATTTGCTGTGAAGAACACTCTCTTCCTCGCACTGGAACATATCGATTTTTAGACATTTTGGCCAGTACGATATCGTTGGTCTGATTCCCATCAAAATCATCGCTATAAATCTTGAGTGGCTTTTCTTGTGAGGGGTGAAATTTGTTATTGAGGCCCATGTTTCCAAGCAGAAAATCCATATCGCCATCTTCATCTATGTCGGCCGCGGTCACATTTTGCCACCATCCTGAAAGCTGGTCTACGGGCTGATCGCTTGCAACAAATGCACCTTCAACTTGCAGAAACAGGGAAGGAGTCATCCACTCACCCACGATCATAAGGTCATTTTTTCCATCGCCGTTGACATCTGTAAGGGCAGCACTTGTGACCATACCAATTTCACCGATTACAGGGGACCAAGCTTCTGTTTCATCAGTAAGGACTCCATCTGAATTGATGAGAATGAAAGACTGACCTGCGTGCGGATATTTTTGCGGGTAGGCGCGACCTCCGACGAAGAGATCCATGTCTCCATCTCCATCAATATCACCTGAAACCACGCACGACGCATTGCCTGTGAGGCCTGGGTGGTCATTGGACACAGTGAAATTTCCTTGTCCGTCATTTATATATAGCCTATCGGCAAACGCAGGATCGTCTTTCGCGAGATGTCCGCCCCCACTGGCGACATACAGGTCGAGATCTCCATCACCTTCTAGATCAAAGAAAGCACAGCCCATGTCTTCTTGCTTGGCATGTTTTGACCAAGGACCCTTTTTCGTTGTAAATGAACCATCGCTCGTCTGCACCAACAAAGCGCCGCTTTGTCCGGCCGCTCCACCGATGAAAACATCATCGAACTCATCACCATTGATCTTTCCAACGGCTGTATATGGTCCGTTTCGAGATTGGCGATGAGGGAGGAGAACCTCTTCTTTGAAGTCATCGAAATCATTTTCGACGTGGGTAAAGGAAATACCAAGCTCATCGGTCACCTCTTTAAACAGCGGTTTGATTTCTCCATACACGTAAAAAGGCATCATTTGACCTTGAGAAGCGGCGACCGTGAGAACTTGATTAACCTCAACATTCTTTTTCTTCCAGCTCGACCCGTCGGGAAAGATAACGAGGAGTGAATCAATCTTATTCACGTCTCCCAATCCGAAATGCATTATTGGGCTGCAGCTGCTTTGATACCCTCTAGTGGCAGTAAGTTCACAGTATTGTTTCTGACCGTTGGCGAACACGATAGCTTTTGAATTCAAATGATCGTTGAAACCGGTTTTTCCTTTAACTTCCACTTTTAACCAATTTGCGCTTGTCGCTGCACTATTTTCATAGATAAACGCTGGCATATTGTTGTTGTTCACGACTAAATCCAAGTCGCCATCGTTGTCCAAATCACCGTAAGCTGCGCCGTAGGAGAAGGAAGTCTGGTCCATTCCCCAATCGTTCATGACTTTTTTAAAGGTTAGATCACCTTGGTTATGGAAAGCATAATTTGAGATTTTGGTGGATGGTGTTTCCTTGGTGAGTTCAAACAGATCGATTGCTTCATTGTTGGCCATCTTCTGTTCGAAGGCTAGTGAGAAATCGTTGTTTCGAATATCCTTGTTGATACCATTGGTGACATAGAGGTCTTTGTAGCCGTCCAGGTCGTAATCGGCCATGAGAACGGACCAACTCCAATCGGTCGACGCCACTCCAGCCATTTGCGCTATGTCGCTAAAAAATCCCTGGCCATTGTTAAGCTGGAGGACATTGGACATATATTGGTAATTGTATCCTTTGTTGACGAGTCCCCAAAAGCGGTCGCTTGACATGGAAGGCATATTGGTTTTTGATCGGTAGTGATCTTCGGATTGCATATCCAACACGGCCAAATCGATGAGTGCATCGTTGTTAAAATCGGCTGCATCGACCCCCATGGCCGTAAAACATGTGTGCTTGACTTTGGAATTCAAGGCATTCGTAAACGAACCTTTTTGATCGTTGATATACATGTAGTCGGGGCGGTCGTAATCATTGGCCACATACAAATCGGTCCAGTTGTCGTGATTGAAATCGGCAGCTACTACGCCAAGACCGAAGGACAGTCCGTCGAGTCCCAGTTGGGCACCTATTTCCGTGAATTTACCTCCATCATTGCGGAAGAATTTGTCTTTTACATAATCGGGAAAACCTACTTGATTGTACTTGACTTTTTGCTTCAAATTGTTGCTAGGGGCATTGAGTAGAAACATGTCTTGATCTCCATCCTTGTCATAATCGAACCATGTTGCTTGGGTAGAATAGCCTTCGTTGTCGAGCCCGTATTGTTTTGCGGCCTCGGTGAAGGTGAGGTCCTGGTTATTGATAAACAGTTTGTTTCGTCGTTCCTCGAGCATTTCATCGTCTGCGAGCCATCCGGAGCGGCAGACATAGATATCGGCAAAACCATCTTCATTGATATCGACGATAGAAACGCCATTGGACCAACCGGCATGCTCGATGATTCCAGATGTATGGGTAATATCTTCAAAAGTAAGATCTCCTTTATTGAGGTATATGGCGTCGTCGACCTGATTTCCACAGAAAAACAGGTCTAGGAGTCCATCATTATTGAAATCGGCTAAGGCCACGCCTCCGCCGTAGTAGACGGCATCCCACTCTAGAAAGTTGACCTCTTCATTTTCTGAAATCGTGTTTTCGAAATCGACGCCAGTATCTTGTGGAGACAGTAAGGCGAACAAGTTAGCAGGAGCGACTTTCTCAGCAAGGGGTTCGGCTTTTTCAATTTCTGGTTCGCATGATACAAATAGAACAGCAAAGCAAAGAGATAGAAGTCTTTGAGAGAATTTCATGGTGAAATCATTAGATGGATGCTCGGGCAAAAGTACAGAAGAAAAGAAAATCTGCTTCGGCACAAAGCTATGACATGTGGGTAAAAGTAAAAGCTACTCAAGCACAAAGGCTACCTGAAATAAATCAAGCAGCCTTTGAATACTTTTTTGGAGAAAGTAGGATAGACCTATTTACTCACAAGCATTTTCTTAGTAGAGAGCACTTTTCCATCAACAACTAGGCTGTAGAAGTATACTCCCGCTTCAAAATCATCGGCCTGGACGAAAACCACACCATTATCAGCGGCAAGTCGCGACTCGCGAACTTTTTCACCCATAAGATTATAAAAAACGACCTGAACATTGTTCGAAGCTGCACCCAATTGATATTGGAAAGCTGAGGTACCTACAACGGGATTTGGGCTCATTCCAGTGAGCTCAAAAGTTGGCTGATCATTGGTAGCTACGTTATCAATCAGAAGAGACCAATTGATGGTAAAGCAACTTTCGTCGTTCGGATTATCGACGTCCCACCAGCAGTAATCAATCGTGGAAGTTCCATAATTTGAGTTGTGGCGGTAATCGGTATAGAAAGAAGTATCAATGGCATCGGGCTGGATGTTCACTATCCAAAATTCCGAGTCGGGCGAGGTATAGTCTACAGCTCCCCATAAGTAACAAGAAGGCCCCCAGCAAAATCGGTATTCGGCGCCATCTACAATCGATTGGACGTCGGCAGTAAGGCGAAGATTCACTTCGGCGTCACCGACATTGGTCATGTGCATTGAGTATTGGTGCTCGACTTCTTCCAGGGCAACACTGATATCCGTTTGCCATGGCTCAACAGGCTCCACCGACTGAGCGAATATGGAGGTAGAAAAGCACACTGAAAGTATTAATACGTATATATGTTTCATGCAAGTATTATTTATGTAGTCCAAATTTAGCGAACAAAGTCCTTAAATGCTAACCAAGCGAATCGGATAATTGGGAAGCCAAGTTGTTAAAATTGCAGTTAAAAGTCGGCTCAAAAAAGGTTTGATTCCTAAAATCGCAAGAATAGGGTTACTATTTTAAGTTCATTTTCCATCATAAAGATTGAACAGAAGGATGACACAAGCAACTAAAACATCTACTTTAGCGTCGCTTAAGTTCAAATTTTTGTTCAAAAAACACACGTATGAAAAGAATTCTACAATCACTATTTACATTGGCGTTGGCTACAGGCTTGACGCTAACGGCCTCTGCACAACTTCCTGATGGAAGTATCGGACCAAACTTTACTGCTACTGACATCGATGGTGTTGAGCACACGCTTTACGATTATTTAGACGAGGGATACACGGTCATTCTGGACATTTCAGCCACATGGTGCCCTCCTTGTTGGGACTATCACACTTCTGGGGTTTTAGAAGCTCTGTGGGAAGCTCATGGCCCAGTGGGTATGGAGGGTGTGAGTGAAGACACCACTAACGACTTAATGATCTTGTTCATCGAAGGTGATGATGAAACGACATTGGATCAATTGAATGGTGGTGCTGGTAGCATGGGAGATTGGACAGAAGGCACTCACTATCCAATAATTGATGATGCAGAGAACATTTTCAACATGTACGAATGTACTTACTTTCCAACCATGTATACAATTTGTCCAAGTCGTATTTGCACCGAGACTGGGCAGGCCTCAGAAGAAGTTCATTACAATTTTGCAACAACTCCTGAGTGTTCTCCAGCTACTTTGCTAACGGACCCTTCATTGAGTGCATACATTGGAGATCTAGCTACTTGCTCGGAAGCCAATGTTGCTGTTCGCATGATGAACCTAGGAACTGAGAACTTGACGGCTGCGACTATCGATGTAATGTCGGGTGGTTCTTCCATGTTGAGTGAACCATTTGAGTGGACCGGAAATCTTGAGACATATGCAATGGAAGATGTAGAGGTAGGAACTATTTCTATTTCAGGAACTACTACTATTGAGATCGTTATTACTTCGGCGAATGACAACGATGAAAACGACACTGTTTCTGCTACTATCTTGACTGGAATCGAGTCTTCTACTCATGTTTATGTTGACATTACAACTGATGAGTATCCAGGTGAGTGTACTTGGAATATTTTTGATGTAGATGGCAATTCGGTAGCTTCAGGCGGTCCTTATGGAGACGGAACAGGTGCTGCGCAGGCTCCTGAGACAGTATCTGAAGAGCGTTGGTTGCCAACAACTGGATGTTATACTTTCGTTTATGTTGATGCTTATGGCGACGGACTTTCTGGCGCACAGTGGGGTGGTACTGACGGTACTATGGAAGTATACAGTGTAGACAACGAAGGAAACATGGGTGCATCTATTTTCTCTTATGATGGTTCTTATGACATCGAAGAGGCTGGTGCAGCAATGGATGTTAACGTTGTGAGCATTGACGACCAAAACGTATCTGCTTCATTCAACATCTATCCAAACCCTATCAACGATTTCGCAAACATGAACTTGAATGTTGTTAACGCAACTAAAGTATCTGTAAACGTAATCAACATGTTGGGAGAGGTTGTAATGGTTAGAGACTTCGGTACGCTTTCTTCTGGTCAGCACATCCAGACTTTGGACTTCACAACTTTAGGTTCTGGAATCTACATGATCAACATGATTGCTAACGGTGAAGTTGCTACAACTAAAGTGACTCTTACTAAGTAAGATTAAGCTATAATTGATTTAAAAGAATCAGCAGTTTGGTACAGAAGTTGTATTAAGGCTGCTGATTCTTTATTTTAAACCAACTCGAAATTCCATGAAACACTTATTTATTACTTTTTCTCTCGCCTTAATTTGTTCGGTAACCTTTGGTCAAAACAAAATTCCTAGCGTTAAATTAAAAGATCTTGAAGGAAGCACGGTAGACACAAGTACTATGCTGAATGAAGATGGGCCGACAATTATTTGCTTTTGGGCTACTTGGTGCAGTCCGTGCAAGCGTGAGTTGAATAACTACGCAGAGCTATATGAGGAGTGGCAAGAGGAGACAGGTGTAAAGATCATCGCAGTTTCTATTGACGACCAGCGTAGTGCTTCTCGAGTTGCGCCTTATATTAACAGCGTGGAATGGGAGTTTGATGTACTGTTGGATGTCAATTCACAGTTCAAACGCGCCATGAACGTAATCAACGTACCACATACTTTCCTTGTAGATAAGGATGGAAATGTAGTATGGCAGCACAACAATTATGCAGATGGTGATGAGGACGAACTCTATGAGCAGCTCGAGAAACTCAAATAATCAGTGCATAGGCCGAAGGCCAACCGAAATTAACCAAGCAAACCTTTAACCTCCTTCTTGTTTTGAAAAGGAAAGTCGCAATCTCAATTGCCGTGCTCTTTTTGGGCTTTGGCGCCTTAGCCCAAGACCGAAATATTGATTTGGGCAGCATCAATGGTAATGTATCTGTTCTCTGGCAACAGTACAATGAAGACACACTGATCGGTGCTCAGGTTCCTGCTGAAAAGGCGGGCTTCAATGCCTATGGAAACCTAATCTACACACGAGGCAACTTCTCGGCAGGAATTCGATACGAATCCTATCTATCCCCAATACTGGGATATCCAGGACGTTTTAAAGGAACAGGAATAGGTTACCGCTACGCTCAGTACACACATCAAAAATTTGACATCACCATTGGAAATTTCTACGACCAAATAGGAAGTGGAATGATCTTCCGTACTTATGAGGATAGAAACCTTGGCCTGGACAATGCCATGGATGGAATTCGAGTTGTATTCCGACCATTTGAAGGTGTTATGCTGAAAGGTATGTACGGAAAGCAACGATTGGATTTCGATAGTCGGTTAATTAACTCCGACGGAATTGTAAGAGCTTTTGACGCAGAGGTTTTCATCAACGATATGATCCCTGCTTTGAAAGACAAAGGATTGAAAGTGACGGTAGGAGGAAGTTTCGTGAGTCGATACCAAGGTGGAGACATTATTGAAAAAGACACGCTCCAGTTGAAGATTCCAAATAACGTCGGTGCTTACGCTGGAAGACTCAATTTGCAATGGAAAGGATTTTCGGCATATGGAGAATACGTCGAGAAAATCAACGATCCGAATGCCGACAACAACTTCACTTATCGCAAAGGTCAGGCTGCATTGGTTCAACTGGGATATACACGAAAAGGACTAGGAATCAATGTAGGGGCTAAAATGGTCGACAATATGAGTTTTCGATCTGACAGAGATTTGTTGTTGTTCGACGTACCGGTGAATTATATACCTGCGATCACTAAACAGCACACGTACAACCTAGCTGCGACACTCTACCCCTACGCCACTGTAATCTATGGAGAGACCAGTATTATGGGAGAAGTATTCTATAAAATCCCATGGGGTAAATACGGAACGAATATCTCCATCAACTATGCCGCAGCCAATAACCTCGATACAACAAGATATACGGGATTGGACGAACAGGTATATGGCTACAAGCGAAATAGCTGGGGATTCGGTGACACGAAATATATCCGTGACTTCAACATTGAGATCAAGCAAAAATTCAGCAAGCAGTTTTCGGCAAAGCTGACCTATTTCAACTTTGAATTTAACACTACGTCAACACAGGTCACCACCGAATTTAAGGGTATTGTCTATGCCGACATCCTTGTGGTCGAGGCTAATTACAAACTTGCTAAAAAACATTCCTTGCGGGCCGAACTTCAAGGTCTGCGAACCAAACAAGATCGAGGTGATTGGGCAACTGGTTTGCTTGAATACTCTTTCTCCCCGCACTGGTTTGCTTCTGTGATAGACCAATATAATTTTGGAAATTCCAATCCGGACAAGAGAATTCACTATCTTTTTGGCACAGTTGGCTATATCAATGGCTCCAATCGTATTGCTATTGGTTACGGGAAGCGGCGTGAAGGAATATTTTGTGTTGGAGGGGTTTGCCGAGCCGTGCCTGCATCCAATGGTTTCGAATTAAGTATTACAAGCAGTTTTTAAACGAATTTAATATGAACATTATTAGATTATGCACTCTTAACTTTTTAGTGGCATGTTTTTTAGGATCCTGTGACCACATAGACGCCCCAGTAATTGAGCAAACATCTGCGTACGACGAGGAAACTTATGGCCCAGCACCGTCTTTTGAAAATGCGACGACAGCGCAGCAGATAAAAAGAGTTCTTATAGAGGATTTCACTGGTCAGCAATGCGGCAATTGCCCAGCGGCAGCAGTAGAAGCGGAAGCAATTTCATCAGCAAATCCTGGCAGGATTGATATTCTGGCCATTCACTCTGGTTCTCTCGCAGTATCCAATGGCGGTCATTACACGAATGAATTCGAGTCTGAAGAAGGGGATGCTTTCTTTGATGAACTATTCATTCCGGTGAATCCGATCGGAAGGGTTAATCGAGCTCCAGTTCGAGGTGAATCATTGCTGCCTGCGCAATGGGCTCAAAAAGTGAGTGAACAACTCGCTCTTGATTCTGAGGCCGCTATTCAAATGATCGCTGAATTCGACTCAGAAAAGCAAAAAGTTAACATTCATGTATTCAGTGAAATGCTATCTTCCTTTGAAGGGAAAGTAAAAATGACTGTATTGGTTGCAGAAAACAAACTAGAAGGACCCCAGTTGAATTATTCTGTTGGTCCAAAATTCATTGACGAGGAATATGAATTTGAAGATGTTTTACGAGGAAGCGTGAATGGAGCATTCGGTGTGACTGTTTTTGAGGATCCAAGCATAGGTGATACAGCTCAGAGGGATTACACGTATTCATGGAACTCCAGTTGGATTGCGACTAATTGTTCAATCCTGGTAGTGCTATATGATGATGAGACAGGAAGGATATTGAACTGCCAATCAGCCCATCTATAAATGCGGGCCAAATTCTTTCTAACGACGACTTTTTTCTGCTGGGCATTGATCTGTTTCTCCCAAGTGGGATTTCGGGGCGGACTCACCGCTGGACCTATTACAAGTCAAGTTCATGGGGACGGAATAGCCGGATTTTTTAAGGTTGGAGTAAGCGCAGGTGCTCTTGTTGAAATGACCTTCAACAAGCGTTTAAGTACCCGCATGGAAATCTTGTACACGCCCAAAGGAAGTCGCAGCAGGCCAGACAGCCTTAACTTGTATTATTATAAGCTCA
>JADFAK010000064.1 GCA_015665315.1 Flavobacteriales bacterium
CTATTTCTAAATCCTATTATCTGGCTATCCGCCACAAAAAAAGGCAGCCCTTAAAATCAAGAACTACCCTCCAATAAAAACCCTCAAGTAAATACATCTTAGAAATAGTTAATAGGGTTTAGACAAAGAAGAAATTCCAACAGCCAACCACCTCCTCTAAAATCTATTATCTATTTCTAAATCCTATTATCTGGCTATCCGCCACAAAAAAAGGCAGCCCTTAAAATCAAGAACTGACCTCCAATAAAAACCCTCAAGTAAATACATCTTAGAAATAGTTAATAGGGTTTAGACAAAGAAGAAATTCCAACAGCCAACCACCCCCTCTAAAATCTATTTTCTATTTCTAAATCCTATTATCTGGCTATCCGCCACAAAAAAAGGCAGCCCTTAAAATCAAGAACTGCCCTCCAATAAAATCCCTCAAGAAAATACATCTTAGAAATAGTTAATAGGGTTTAGACAAAGAAGAAATTCCAACAGCCAATCGTCAACCAACCACCTCCTCTAAAATCTATTTTCTATTTCTAAATCCTATCATCTGGCTGTCCGCCACAAAAAAGGCAGCCCTTAAAATCAAGAACTGCCCTCCAATAAATATCTTAAGTATTATCTACTCCTTCGCAAGGTCAATCAAAAAAGCATACATCCTCGCCGTCTCGCGGTGCGTCTTAAATCGTCCCGAAGCACCGCCGTGTCCCGATTCCATATCACAGTACATCAGTAGCTTATTATCGTCGGTCTTCAACTCGCGCAACTTGGCAATCCATTTCGCTGGTTCCCAATATTGCACCTGACTGTCCCAATATCCCGTTGTGATCAAGGTGTTTGGGTAGTTTTGAGCTACAACGTTGTCATACGGTGAGTACGACTTCATGTAGTCGTAATATACCTTGTCATTCGGATTTCCCCATTCGTCCCATTCTCCGGTAGTCAATGGAATGCTTTCGTCCAACATGGTCGTCACAACGTCTACAAATGGCACAGCAGCAATAACTCCGTTCCACATATCAGGAGCCATGTTCATCACTGCACCCATCAATAGTCCACCAGCACTTCCGCCCATGGCGTACAGTTTACCTTGGCTTGTGTAGTTGTGATCTACCAAGTACTTTCCGCAATCAATGAAGTCGGTGAATGTGTTGATTTTCTTCAGCAGCTTCCCATTCTCGTACCAGTCTCTTCCCATTTCTTGTCCGCCACGAATATGCGCAATGGCATACACGAATCCACGGTCGAGCAGACTCAATCGCACCGAACTAAAATAAGGGTCCATGCTGTTTCCATAAGAACCATAAGCGTACAACAACAAAGGTGCCGATCCATCGAGTTTCGTGCCCTTCTTGTAAACCAAACTCACAGGTACTTCTGTGCCATCCGTTGCCAGAACCATGAATCGCTCCGATGCGTAGTTGTCAGGAGAGAATGTTCCTCCCACGACTTCTTGCTGCTTCAACAAAGTGCGCTCTTTTGTCGCTAGGTTGAAATCATATGTAGAATTTGGCGTCGTAAGAGAAGTATACCCGTAGCGCATCACTTTGGTGTCAAATTCCGGGTTGTAACCAACATATGCTAGGTAGGCAGGATCTTGGAATTCGAGGTAGTACTCATCGTCGCTTGCCCATTTCTTCACACGAATCTGAGTAAGGCCTTGGCTTCTTTCTTCTACAATTAGGAAGTCCTTAAAAATTTCAATTCCCTCGAGAAGTACGTCATCTCGATGGGCAATCATTTCAGTCCAATTCTCCTTCCCAGGAGCAGAAATAGGCGCCTTCATCAAGCGGAAGTTCTTCGCGTCAAGGTTGGTCGTAATGTAAAAATTGTCCCCATACTGCGCCACACTGTACTCCAAATCACGCTCTCTCGGCTGGATAATTTTAAACTCACCGGTCGGATTATTCGCATCCAAAAATCTGTACTCCGTAGACAAGGTTTGGTAACAGGCGATCATCAAGTAATCTTTCGACTTGGTCTTGAAAACCGAACAGCCAAATGTCTCATCTGTCTCCTCATAAACCAATACATCATTGGCAGCATCGGTGCCCAATACATGGCGATAAATGCGGTACGAACGAAGCGTTACTGGATCTTTACGTGTATAGAAAAATGTTTTGTTATCATTGGCCCAAGTCGCTCCACCAGTCACGTTTTCAATCTTATCGGACAAGAGCTCTCCTGTTTCCAAGTTCTTTACTTGCAACGTATATTGTCGCCGACTCACGGTATCAATACCAAATACCATCAGGTTGTTGTTCCCGCTGACCGACATGCCGCCAACCGCAAAATAATCATGCTCAGCACCCATTTCAGGTCCGTTCAACATGATCTCCTCTTCGGCGTCCATCGTGCCTTTCTTTCGGCAATAGTATGCGTAGTCTTGCCCTTCTTCGTAGCGATTGTAGTACCAATATCCGTCTACTTTCGTTGGGACCGATTGATCGGTTTGTTTGATACGACCTACGATTTCTTCATACAATTCCTCTTGAAGTTCCTTCGTATGTCCCAATTGCTCTTCACAATAGGCATTTTCCGCGTTCAAATAGTCAAGCACATCTTGGGTTTGAGCGTCCGGCGTTGCAGCTTCTTTCTGCTCATCACTCAATCTCATCCATTGGTAATTATCCATACGCGAGTCACCGTGCGTCAGGTGTTCATGCGCAATTTTCTTAGCCACAGGAGCTTTTGTCATATCGTCTTTTTCAGGGGTATCAGGGGTTGATGAATCTCCGCAGCCCGCAAAGATAAGCGCCGTTGTGAAAAACAGCAGTGTAATTTTCTTCATAATCGAGGTTTTCAGGGTCTAAATGTATGAACACCACGGGCATTCTAGACCTAGAATTCATCTTTTTATATAAACGGGAATATGCTCGGGCAATTGGCAATAGGGGCTTTTATAGGGCGCACATGCGTGCAAATGTCTATTAGCGTACCAAGTTAACATGGCCTACCAATTTTTCACGACCCTCATACGCATCGTAATAGATGGTCCATATATAGGTGTCATTTTGAGCGTAATGACTTCCACCGTTCACACTACCATCCCACACGTCGTCAATGTCATCCGATTCAAAAATCAAAACACCCCACCTGTTGCGCACTTCCATCGAAAAGCCCTGAATGTTCTCCCCAAATGCCCTGAAATAATCGTTGATCCCGTCCCCATCTGGTGTAAAGGTATTCGGCACGTAAATAGGAAAGAATACCTCAACCCACACCGAGTCGACTCCAATACATCCGTGTTCGTCAATCGTGTGCAAGGTGTACCACAAGGATTCATCTGGCCATATCAAAGGAGCCAAACAATCGGTGCATTCAATATACAGGTCAGGCGTCCACCAAAAGTCCAAGCCAGCAGCGTAGCCAAAAACTTGATCTTGCGTGAGCCAGTCCAACTTTCTATCCGGACCTGCATCGACAGCCGGCAAGGGCAGGACGTTGATATACACTTCATCCGTCGCCACACAGCCGTATTGGTCGGTGACATATACGGTCATATTCATTGAATTTGGCGGACTCACAGCTGTGACGTTCGAGTCTGGATCTTCGGCGTAAAGTGGTGGTGACCAATGGTAGGTAACTCCGCCCGTTGCCCATACGGGGTGCCATTCGCCCAAGCATATTTGTCCGTCAAACCCAGCTTCAGCCGTAGGGATGATTACGTTCACGGTTACTTCGTCGGTTCCCGATCCGCAGGCGTTGATAATGTCTACGTAGTAGGTAAGGGTGTCGGTCGGACTAGCCGTTGGGTTTTGCAGCGTGGGGTCGTCCAAAGTTGCCGCTGGATACCACTCCCAAACAAAACCAGAGGCCGCTCCTATTTGCACGGAGTGCCCAATACAAATATTCTCATCAGGATATATATTTCCTCCTGGCGGCGATGTCTCAACGGTCACTAGTACGCTATCCATCAATTCACATCCCTCTGGCGTAATGATCGTCACGTAATACATAGTAGTCTCATTGGGGGAGGCATCAGGCGTGTCTATAAATGGATTGTCCAATGAACCCGCAGGTTCCCAACTATAAGTTCCTCCTCCTGAAGCACTGATCTCAACCGAATTGCCAATGCATATCGTTTCATCTTCCCCAGTATTGGAATTGATTTGAACGAAGGTCACTGTTATACCTACTGTGTCCGATTCACACTCGTTGGTATCCACCAAATAGTAGGTCGTTGGGACCAAAGGCGTCGCTATTGGATTCGGAATATTCGTGGCACTTAAAGTTGGATCGGGAAGCCAATACAAAGCAGCTGAGCCATTTGCTGAAAGCTCAATAGAAGCACCTTCACAGATAGGATCAATCGGATCAATGGAAGGGTTTACTCCCTGCAGAATCGTCAAGTCCAAGTAAGCCGTGTCAGGTGCCAAACAGCCCGTCGCATCGGTAACTATCAAGGTGATCGTCACGTCTCCAAAAATTTCGTAGTAATGCGTAGGCTCAAACGCGGTCGAGATCTCCCCGTCGCCAAAAGCCCATTGGTAGTCTGTTCCACCAGTAGAGTTATTGATGAAATCAGCGGGCTGACCTTCGCACACTTCGGTCGGACCATCAATGTCAATCGTCGCATGAATCGACCCCAGGTCAAATTTAAATACCCCCAAGTTGCAATTGGAACTGCCGTTGTCGTTGCTCCACGCACCGTCGGTATACGGAAAGTCGTCATTACCTCCACAGCCCGCGCACACAGCTTGGTATACCGAGCCATTCTTGTCAAATTTCGACGTTCCACCATCCACGTGCTCTCTACTAATCGAACCGCCAAAGTACGTTGCGTAAACCAGTGATTGGGCATCGGGAGACAACACGCACAGGTAGAAATCACTGCCATCCGTTGTCGACTGGTAAGCATCGCCTGTGATTGGTAATCCATTGGTCGTGCTTGAAGTCGCCAAGGAATTATTCGAGTTGGTCAATCCGCCCCAGCCCGAAAAGTAAATTTGATCGCAGTCGCTTACCAAAAATGCAGTCGGTGAAATATCTACCGCCCCACTGCCCGTTCCAACAACTGTGCTCCACTCAACCGTAGACAAGTCGGCACTGAACTTTCGGATGAACTGACCAGAATTCGCATTGTTGTAAACGGCTCCTTGAACGCCCATATCACCAGAGCTTTGTCCAATGACATACACGAAGTCGTTCTGGTCGGTCTGCACGAAATAACACTGATCGTAATCCGTAGACCCCACGTAAGTACACGCTGAGATCGACGAGTTATCAGGTGCATACTTCACCACGTAGCCGTCGGTCGAACCATTGTACGATTCATCGGCCGCCCCGTTGGAAGTAGCCAAATTATCCGATTGTGTACCTCCAGTCATCACGAGTGAACCATCGCTCTCGGCCTGAACGGAATAGCCACTGTCTGAGCCTGTTCCACCGAAATAAGTCGCAAATTCCAAGGTGCCTAAATCGGGCGATAATTTAAACAGAACAGCATCAGTAGTTCCTCCTCCAAAATTGGGTTGAGGCGCATCGCCAGTGGTAGGAAACTGGTCGGAGTGTGTTGTACTCGCCACGATAATATGATCGTCATCGTCGACAATAACTTCACCTCGAAAGCTGTCGCCGTAATTGTAAAAGAGCGTCGTTGCCGTATTCAAACCGTCGGTGCCAAATCCACCAACATACGTGCAGGCTATAAGTCCGGTTCCATTGGCATTGAACTTGGCCACGTACATATCACAGCCCGTTAAGTGGGCCGCAGGAATGAAAAATGAGTCGAAAGCGAAGACAGGTCCACCTACCAACCCAGGCTGGTAAGACCCTGCCGTCGTTGGGAAATTATCGGAGCCCGTTTGCCCCATCACAATCCAATTGTCTTGCGAATCAACAATGATACTGTGCGACATTTCAATGCCGTCACCACCTAAGTAAGTTGAATAAAGCAAGGTGCTTCCATCCGAAGAGAATTTACTAATGGCCACGTCGCAGTAACTCGACAGCGCTGTGTTAAAATTGGATTGAACCGCTCCAGCTGTTGTAGGATAGTTACTCGCAAAAACTGCCGCTCCTGCAATTAAATTTCCGTTGCTATCATTGGCGGCTGTAAATCCAAAATTGCTGGCACTCGAGCCGATGTAAGATGAAAAAGTCACCTCCGGATCGATGATAAGATCGTATTGGTTGTTGTAGTCGCCCAATTCGTAGGTGACTACATTTTCGTTGAGCACGTACGCGCAATCTACGTCGATAAGTTGTCCGTTTATAAACTGATAGGCGTACGGTTCCAGCTCCACGACCGAGCCAACAGAAGTTTCTATTTCGAGCTTATTCCCATTGATCGACAAATCATCGACGTCGTGGTATTTCATTTGCACGAAGTGCGGATCACCTCCTGGACGCACAATCCAGTCGTACTTAATTCCCTCGTTACGATCGGTCACGCGTAGGTCAATTTGAGGGTAGACCTGAGATGCCAAAATCCGTCCATACTCATGCACTTCACTCGCATGTTTCTCCGGGTCGTTGCCGATAAAGTAGTTGAAATAGGCCTCCGATTGAATTTCACCAAGATGCGAACTCATATTTCCGCCCTCGAAAGAAACGTGATAGACGTGGGATTTGAGCAACTCGGGAGGCTGTTGATCCAAGGAATTAGGATGGAAGAAATCAAAAACGATCGGGTCGAATAACTGAAAAGTAAATCCCCCCTCCTCTACGAAGCACGCGCCACCAGGGATGTTGGTGCGATACGCCACATGATCTGGCCATTGACCAAGGTTCTCAATAAGTCCGTCCTGGGCACGTAAAGACCCAGCCAGGCACACAAGAGCCAAGGCTATGCTATATAGTTTGGAGAATTTCAAAATGTCGACTTCACATATAAGACGCGCGCGTAGGGGTAATGGTTGTTCGACCTAAAAAATAGAGCAAGAGTACGTGTTTTACAGGAAGAGATGAATGAAGCTTTGTCGTTGACGCAAATGAAAAGGATAACCATCCAAATATACGAGTAATCTCTCTTACACTTTTCTCTTGCTCTTCCTCTCTAAATTCAAGAGATAAGAGGAAGTGTTTAGAGGAAAAGATAAGTGGGTGCTCACCTTGATTCTAATGAAAAGGAGAATAGTAAAGACACACGAGCCAATGCTTTTTCTCTTCCTCTTCCTCTAAAATCCTCAAGTTGATATGGACTCGCATGCTTCATGTATTCAGTGACTTGCGGAACAGGGCGAGTGCGAGTTGGAGAGCGAGTATTGAGAAGTTTGCCCTGTGCTAGACAAGAGCCTTCCCTAAAACGCCCTAACCCTGACCCCACGAAAAAACCCATACTTATTTCTCCCTATTAACTCTTTCTATTATCTCTTCCTATTATCTCTATTAAAGTTGGAGAGCTTGAAGGTGACAGAGCGAGCTGGAGAGCGAGTATTGAGAGGGCTCAAATCTCTTCCTCTATTTCACCCTCAATGTTATTCGCTATTTTTTGACGAAAAGAAAGATATATATTTGACTAGCCAATAAACCTATCCATGCCTACAAATAGACCATCCTTTTTACACCGATTTTGGAACGAACTGAAACGCAGAAATGTGTTGCAGGTGGCTACAGTGTACGCGATGACTTCATGGCTAGTGATTCAGATAGCGGTATCGGTACTTCCCTATCTGAGCTTCCCAAAATGGGTGATTACTGCGGTAATTATCTTGGCTCTTGTTGGGTTTCCTATCGCGCTGGTCATCGCATGGATCTACGAATTTAGCCCAAATGGCATGGTTCGAACCGCGCCAAGCGAAGAAAATGCCGAACAGTCTCCAATTCAAGCAGGTCAAAAGTCCAACAAAGGGTGGCTCGTCATAGTTTTGCTTGCCATTCTATTGGTTGGTCAGTACTTTTATTTCAATCATTGGAAAGAACAACCCACGCTTGCATTTTCTCAAGAAACAGACCTGAATTCGCGTTCCGTCGCTGTCCTCCCATTTGTGAACATGAGCAGCGACACCGAGCAGGAGTACTTCAGCGATGGATTGACAGAAGATATTATTACACAATTGGCCAAGATTGGCGAACTTCATGTGATCTCGCGAACGACCTGCATGAAGTTCAAAGGCGATTCGCTGAGTTTAAAGGAGATAGGTGCACAACTGAACGTCGGAAGCATTCTCGAAGGAAGTGTTCAAAAAGCTGGAAATCAACTCCGCATCACAGCACAGCTTATCAACGTAACAACCGATGCCCACTTGTGGGCCGAAAGCTACGACCGTCCGTTGGAAGATCTTTTCGCTGTGCAGCGTGAAATAGCCACAGCCATAGCAAGTCAATTGAAGCAGGAACTTTCTCCCAACGACGTAGCTTTATTAGCAGAAGTACCTACTCAAAATGTAGAAGCATATCAAGCCTATTTAAAAGGTCGCCACCTTTCGCACCAACCTCATTTTGATGGGGAGACTGCCCTGCGGGCGGTTGAAGATTTAACGAAAGCAGTGCAGATAGATAGCACTTTTGCCCTCGCCTATGCTGAACTTGCTCGATGTCATGCACGAGCCTATTATCTGCGATCAGACTTGACCCCAGAACGACAACAATTGGCAAAACAAGCGGCCGACAAAGCGCTTGACTTAGTTGTCGATCAACCCGAAGTACATATTGCGATAGGAGACTACTACAATTGGGCCTTCAAAGACAAAGACAATGCACGAAAACACTGGGCTATCGCGGCCAAGGCTATGCCCAATAATGCTGAATTGATCATGGCCAATAGCTACCCTCTGCTCATGACTGGGCGAATGGCAGAATACATCGAGGCAATGGAGAAAGCCACAAAACTAAGTCCCAAAGATGTGAATGCATTCTCCGACCTCTCTTGGGGATATATGTGGGCCCATCAATTTTCCAAAAGTATCGAAGCTGCCGACAAGGCCATTCTGCTTGCACCCGATCAAAACTGGCCAAGACTGTACAAAGGCGTTTCACTTTACATGATGAAAGGAGCAACCGACGAAGGACGTGAAACATTGGACCTTGTTGATCATGAGTATGCCTGGTACTTCTGGATAATGTATCTCATGGAAGTCTCTGAAGGTAATTTCGATGCCGCTTTCCAACTCGTGGACAACCTTCCAAATGGGTGGGACATACGTAAGACCAATACAATGCCCGCTTCTCTTTACCGCGGTTTTTTATTTAATATGACCGGAGATAGCTTGCAAGCCAAAGAACATTTCCTTCAAGCCGTACAAGAAATTGAAAAGGAACTACCTGAGCATCCCGAGGACGCGCGATACTGCAGTGCCTTGGGATTAGCACTTGCTGGTTTAGGAGAAAAAGAACGTGCTGTGGAGATGGGATTGAAAGCCGCCGACCTCTGTCCGTATGAAAAAGACGCTGCCTACGGCGTCGACCCAATTTATGACTTGGCAGTAATTTATGCGCTAATCGGTGATCGTGATAAAGCTTTTGAGCAAATCGAATTCAATCTATCTCACCCAGGTCATTTCTCTGCGAACAGGCTTCAGACCGACAAGCGATATGACGCCTTACGCTCAGACCCCCGATATATGAAGTTGGTGAAAAAGTACTCGTTGCCAGAGAATGCGGTGCTTGTTAAGGTAAAGTGAACAGAAAACTCCTTAACACACCAGCAAAAGCACTTATCTCTTACTCTTTTCTCTTCCTCTTCCGCTCTAATTCCAAGAGATAAGAGGAGGTGTTTAGAGGAAGAAATAAGTAGGCTTCCGACATAGACTCAAACGAAATCGAAAGCAGGAGAAACACACAAGCAAAAGCACTTATCTCTTACTCTTTTCTCTTCCTCTTCCTCTCTAAATTCAAGAGATAAGAGGAAGTGTTTAGAGGAAGAGATAAGTGGGTGTCCACCTTGATTCAAATGAAGTGGAAAACAGTCAAAATGTTCGAGTAAAAATATTTATCTCCTACTCTCATTCAAGACGAAATCTTCTTATCAAGATTGCTAATCATCGAGCTAAGCATTCTCGTGACCTCCAAGACTAAGTCATAGTGTTTCTGATACACCCAATTTTTCTCAGAAAAATCAAATTTCATTGCAAGAATAATCGCCGCACATTCGAAGCTCGACCCTCTTGCCACCACTAAAAAATTCCTTCGGTCTTTTAAGCTTGTTCTTCCTGAACCTTCGGCAATGTTAAGTGGTATTGAAAGCGCCGCGCGCAAAATTTGTTGTGCTACAATTCGACCTTCTTGCGTTGATGAAAATCTAATCGTTCGCACCAAACAATAAAACTCTTGGGATTTTTGAAAAACCGTCAGCCTTTCAAAATCGAATTTTCCTACATCCATTTAATCCAGAATTTCCTGGCTTAATCGCATAGTACTTATGCCAATTCCGTTGAAGCCATTAACAAAGAGGGAAAGAAGCAAAGACCTTGTAAGAATATAAAATTTAGCTGCGCTTTTAGCCCATATTCGATTTCACTTTATAACTGCGCTGCAAATAGAGCATGAGGAACTGATAAATGAGCCTTTTTAAAGTTGGAGAGCTTGAAGGTCAGTGCGAGTGCGAGTCTTGAGAAATTCGGTTGTTCAGATGGTTTTTTCTTGGTGAAACTAAAGATACTTGAACGGAGCATTCTTTTTACTTATCTCTTACTCTTTTCTCTTGCTCTTCCTCTTTAAATTCCAGAGATAAGAGGAAGTGTTTAGAGGAAGAAATAAGTAGGCTTCCGACATAGACTCAAACGAAATCGAAAGCAGGAGAAACACACAAGCAAAAGCACTTATCTCTTACTCTTTTCTCTTCCTCTTCCTCTCATTAAACTCGTTTAATCCAAAATATCGGCCAAAATCCTCACTTCAACTACAGGAGAAATCTTCTCATACAAGATCCGATAAACCGCCTCAGCAATGGGCATGTCGGCTTTGAACTTTTTATTCATCTCAAATACCCCCTCTGCGGCATAGTACCCTTCAGCCACCATGTTCATCTCGTAGGTTGCCCATTTCACCGAGTAGCCTTTGCCCACCATCGTACCAAATGTTCGATTGCGTGAATATGGAGAGTAAGCTGTGACCAATAAGTCGCCCAAATAGGGGGTCTCCTTAACATCTCGATGAATTTCATGAATTGCATCAATAAAGCGCTGCATTTCTCGAATGGCATTGCTCATAAGCACGGCTTGGAAATTATCCCCATAACCTAGTCCATGGCAAATTCCAGCTGCCACAGCGTACACGTTTTTCAGAACAGCCGCTATCTCAGCTCCAAAAACATCTTCTGAAATCGACGTTTTAATGTACCTCGTCCGCAATGCGTCGGCAAGTATGGTGGCATGGTCTTGATTCGGACAAGCAATGGTCAAGTAGGACAATTGTTCCTTCGCCACTTCCTCTGCGTGGCACGGTCCGCAAATGATACCTATTTGGTCGTAAGGTGTGCGGAATTCCTTGTGCAGGTATCTCGCTGGAATCGAATGGTATTCGTTAATCACTCCCTTTATGGCCGAAAATAAAATCTTATTCTCCATACCAGTAAGCTTGGCTTCTTGAAAACTTTTATCCAAGAAGGCCGAGGGGATAGCAACTACTAAAATATCACAGCTATCGACCACATGTTGCATGTTACTCGACAGTTTGACAATTCCCATATCAAAGGCAACCGACTGAATGTAGTTCGGGTTGTGACCAGTTTTTTGGATATGCTCAATGGCTTCTTCATTGCGCATCCACCAATGGACTTCCTCCAAGTTGGTCGACAGCATCTTCATGATCGCGGTCGCCCAGCTTCCTCCTCCTAATACACCTATTTTCGGTTGTGCAGACATACCACAAAGTAAACGAATTCCGAAATAAGGTTAGGTCACCACTTTGTAAATGAAATCAGGCTATCGACAAACGGGCATTTATAGGCGCCCAAACATTTGCCGAAGGCTAAAAAACACTCCAAAACAAACTAAAAACACAAAATTACCCTCTCATGCTTCGCCGAGTGAACAGTTGGCACTATTTTCGCGCCATGGCAAAACAGGACGATAAACTCAAGAAGGTAATTAGTCACGCTAAAGAGTATGGCTTTGTGTTCCCTTCAAGCGAGATCTACGATGGATTGAGCGCTGCATACGACTACGGTCAATTGGGTGTTGAGCTCAAGAATAATATCAAAAGCTACTGGTGGGACTCCATGGTGAAAATGCACGAAAACATTGTGGGCCTCGATGCCTCGATTTTTATGCATCCTACCACTTGGAAAGCCTCGGGGCACGTGGATGCCTTCAACGATCCTTTGATCGATAACAAGGACTCCAAGAAACGTTATCGTGCCGATGTGCTCATCGAAGACTTCGTAGAGAAGATTCGCATGAAAATTCAAAAGGATGTCGACAAGGCAGCCAAGCGTTTTGGAGATGCTTTCGATGAAGCCGAATTTGTGTCGACCAATGGCAACGTTGTGCGCCGACAAAAGCAAATCGACGAAATCTTGGCGCGTTTTAAGAAAGCGATGGACGACGAGGATTTAGCCGACGTGAAAAAACTCATCGAAGACCTCGAAATTGCCGATCCAGATACCGGTTCTAGAAATTGGACCGATGTACGTCAGTTCAACCTGATGTTCAAAACCGAACTAGGTGCCGTTTCAGGCGATGCGGGTATTATTTACCTCCGTCCGGAAACAGCTCAGGGAATTTTTGTCAACTACCTCAACGTCCAGAAAAGCGGTAGAATGAAATTGCCGTTTGGTATCGCCCAAATCGGTAAAGCGTTTAGAAACGAGATTATCGCCCGACAGTTCATCTTTAGAATGCGCGAGTTCGAGCAAATGGAAATGCAATTTTTCATCAAACCAGGCACGCAAGGTGAATGGTACGACTACTGGAAAAATCAACGTATCAAATGGCACAAGGCCCTGGGTATGGGAGAAGACAATTACCGCTTCCACGACCATATCAAACTGGCACACTACGCCGATGCAGCTAGCGATGTAGAATTCAATTTCCCTATGGGATTCCGCGAGTTGGAAGGTATTCACTCACGTACCGATTTCGACTTGGTGAGCCATGAGGAGCACTCGGGTAAAAAGCTTCGCTACTTCGACCCAGAAACCAACGATAGCTATGTTCCTTACGTTGTGGAAACTTCAATCGGACTGGACAGAATGTTCCTTGCAGTCATGAGCAGTGCCTACACCGAGGAAACACTCGAAGATGGAAGCGAGCGAATTTTGATGAATATTCACCCAGCCTTGGCACCTGTCAAAGCAGCCGTTCTCCCGCTCATGAAAAAAGACGGTTTGCCCGAAAAAGCACGTGAAATCATCGACAATTTGAAGACCGATTTCAATGTGTTCTACGAGGAAAAAGATGCTATTGGAAGACGATATCGCCGACAAGATGCAATCGGAACTCCATTCTGTATTACGGTAGATCACCAAACCTTGGAAGATCAAACAGTGACCATTCGCCACCGCGATAGCATGGAACAAGATCGTGTTGCGATTGCGGATGTACACCAAATAATTAGCGAAAAAGTAAGTCTGCGCAACCTATTACTCGCAGCCCAATAACAATCAACCATGGCCGACTCAAAGATGACTTTCGACGCGTATAACTTCAAAGGCAAGCGCGTTTTGGTACGTGTGGATTTCAATGTTCCCTTGAACGCCGATTTTCAAATTACCGACGATACGCGCATGCAAGCAGCCGTTCCCACCATGAAGCATATTCTTGCCGATGGCGGAAGGTTGATCTTGATGTCGCATTTGGGCCGACCGAAAGGGGTTGAGGAGAAATATTCGCTCAAACACATTGTTCCTCATTTGCAAGAATTGCTGAGCACGCCAGTGAAATTTGCCGACAACTGCGTGGGTGTAGAAGCTTTGGCAATTACGACTGCTCTTCAAGACGGCGAAGTCGCTGTTTTGGAGAACCTCCGCTTCCATCCCGAAGAAACTGCGGGCGACGAATTCTTCGCCGGTCAGCTCGCCGAACACGGTGATGTATACGTCAACGACGCCTTTGGAACTGCCCATCGAGCACACGCTTCGACAGCCATAATTGCACGCTTTTTCCCACATGACAAACTTTTCGGAAAAATCATGGAAGGCGAGATTCAGTCGATCGACAAGGTGCTGCACGGAGCCGAGAAACCTGTAACTGCGATTATCGGAGGAGCAAAAGTTTCGAGCAAAATCACCATCATCGAAAACATGCTGGACAAGGTCGATCATATCCTCATCGGAGGTGGTATGGCTTTTACGTTCGTGAAAGCGCAAGGAGGTCATGTGGGGAGCAGCCTTACGGAAGATGACAAACTGGATGTCGCTCTCAACGTCTTGAAAATGGCCAAAGAAAAAGGGGTTCAAATTCACTTGCCGACCGATGCGGTGATTGCCGATAAATTTGACAACGAGGCCAATCGAAAAGTGTGTGCTATCGACGCCATTCCCGATGGTTGGATGGGTCTGGATATTGGCGAAAACTCAGTCAAGGCGTACAAAGAAGTGATCAATGCTTCGCGCACTATTTTATGGAATGGCCCCATGGGTGTGTTCGAAATGGAAAACTTCGCGCACGGCACCAAAGAAGTGGCACTCGAGCTGGCCGAAGTAACGAAAAAGGGTGTGTTTACCTTGATCGGTGGAGGTGATTCCGTCGCTGCCATCAACAAGTACGATCTTGCCGATCAGGTGAGCTATGTATCCACTGGTGGAGGGGCCATGCTGGAATATTTGGAAGGAAAAGTACTGCCGGGCATTGCAGCCATTCGCGATTAATAATCGTATTTCGGCATCCAATCACCTACGCCGGTAGGTAGCATATCTACAAAGTCCCACATATTGCAAAAATTGTCTCCCGGGCCAAAACCAGCTCGCGCATGGCGGTAAATTTTACCGTCCGATTCCTTGCTATAGGTCACAACTCCAGGTCCAAATCCACGTCCCTCAATCGCGAAGCCCTCATCTTTGCCCCAAGAATTATGGGCGTGACTTACCATTCTGAATTTCCATCCCCGCGATTCCGCAAATGCTTGTTGGTCTTCCACAGAATCAGGTGATGCAACAGCAAATCCCGCCCGGTCGGCCAAAGGAGATGCTATCCCGTTGTAGTTGTCACCCCAAAGTGTACAATAACGACAGCTCTTACCCATGTTACTCACAAGAATAAGTTCGTCCTTGTCGCCAAATAACTGACTGAGTGATATGGTTCCAGAATGTGTTTCGAATTCGTAGTCTAGAACTTCCACACCAAGCAACTGTCGGCGCAGACCGGCAAGTTTTTGTTTGTTCGCGGCAATAGTTTGTTCCAGATCCTGGATAGACTTTTCCAGGTCGTTGTTGGTTTCAAGCGTATACATGGTTGTAAATTTGACGGGGAAAATAGTAATAATTTTGTCATTAAAACATGACAGTCAGCAACTTACAAAACTACACATCCAAAATAGCCGTCCCGAAATAAGTCGAAAGTTGGATTTTTGCCTTGTCAAGCTTGATCTTTCGTGCCATCAAACGAGCCATGTCTTCGTCCTTCAATTCAGCGTCTTTTAATTGCTCATTCACTTCACGCATCATTAGCTGAATATTCCTCAAACGGAGTCGGCCAATACAATCTCGTACGGCTTTGAGTAATTTTTCGTCCTCCTTTTCAGGATAAATCTGGTGTTTTAATTCCCAATTGTCACTCAACGCGTATTGCTCGGTAATCAAGTGCGCGCACAAGGAACTCACATCCTGATCATGGTGGGTGGCAAAGTACTTTTCGCTCGGAAATTTCGCATTGTCCAAGTGGCTCGCATAATCCAGAATCACTTGTGTGTAGGTAGGCTTTGAAAATGCCAAGCTATCGGCCTCTACTTCGTAAATCAGGTATTCAGAAACCGTAATTTCCTCTTCCACCTCCTGTCCGTCTTCCGATTCCATAGGCACATGCACAATGTGATCTCCGTATGTCAACAATAAACGAATAAGGTCTCTTTCCTGGTGTTCAATTTGAATGCGGTCCTTCCGTTGAGGCTGCTGCGCCGGTATAATCACAGGATCCGGAATCCGATCGACGTGGCCCGATTTTCGGAGCTCTTGCTTCACGACTTTGTTCATCTCCTGAATCAGGAGTGTTTCATCAATCGTAAGAAGTCGCGAGCATTCCTGAACATAGATGCTTCGCTGAATGACGTCGGGAATCAGGGCAATCGACGCCACAATATCTCGAACCATGCTACCGCGCTTGACAGGGTCTCCTGCTGCTTCGTCCGACAGCAAATTGGTCTTAAAAACAATGAAATCTACTGCCTCCTTTTTCAGAAAGGCAATGAGTTCGCTCGAAGGTGTTTTCTTGGCAAATGAATCCGGATCTTCTCCGTCGGGAAACCCAACGACACGCACGTTCATGCCTTGCGACAACAACATGTCAATACCTCGGAAACTGGCTTTGATACCGGCCGCATCTCCGTCGAAGAGAATCACTACGTTCTTCGTGTAGCGCTTGATCAACCTGATTTGATCCTCGGTAAGCGAAGTACCCGCACTGGCCACTACATTCTCGACACCCGATTGATGTAGAGATACGACGTCGGTATACCCTTCAACGATATAGCACGCATCCTGCTTGACAATGGCTTGCTTGGCGAGGTCAATTCCGTACAGCACTTTGCTCTTGTAGTAGAGCGGACTCTCAGGCGAATTGAAGTACTTGGCCGCTTTCTTGTCGGTGCGAAGTGTTCTTCCTCCAAAAGCAATTACCTTCCCTGCTACGTTGGAAATAGGAAACATGACCCTACCACGGAAAAAGTCATACGGACTCCCGTCGCGATCCTTGGACAATCCGCTTTGAAGCAAGAACTTTAACTCATATCCTTTCGCTAATGCGGCTTTGGTGAACTCGTCCCACTTGTCCGGACAAAAACCCAGTTTGAACTTCTTGATCGTCTCCTCACGAAAACCACGTTCTTGGAAATAACTCAGTCCAATGGCCCGGCCTTCTTCGGTATTGAGCATTTGATCGGAGAAATATTCTTGGGCGAATGTCGCCACCAAGGCCAAACTCTCCCGCTCGGTTGAAGCTTCTTTTTGCCCTTCCGTTTGCTCCTCTTCTACAATCTCAATGTTGTAGCGAGCAGCCAACCAGCGCAAGGCCTCGGGATAGCTCAACTTGTCGTGTTCCATCAAGAAGTTGACCACGTTGCCGCCCTTTCCTGAACTAAAACACTTGTAAATTCCTTTGTGAGGAACCACGTAGAATGAAGGTGTCTTCTCATCACTAAACGGACTACGCGCTTTGAAGCTAGTACCCGATCGCTTGAGCTGTACAAAGTCGCCAATCACTTCTTCAATGATGGCGGCCTCAAAAATCTTGTCTACGGTTTCCTTGGGGATCACGACACAAATTTAGCGAATGACCACCGCATTGCACCATTTGCCGAAGGCTAAATATGTAAAAGAGCAAGAGGAAGAGAAAAGAGGAAGAGATAAGTAAATATTTACCCTAGTGCGAGCTATGTTTACTCATCTACGAAAACCACTTATCTCTTCCTCTTGATACTTACTCTTATCTCTAATTGGGCCCATGACCACCGCATTGCGCTATTTGCCGAAGGCTAAATATGTAAAAGAGGAAGAGGAAGAGGAAGAGATAAGTAAATATTTGCCCTAGAACGAGCTATGTTTACTCATCTACGAAAACCACTTATCTCTTCCTCTTGATACTTACTCTTATCTCTAATTGGGCCCATGACCAACTCATTGCGCTATT